>JAZQWZ010000104.1:0-11658 GCA_045632625.1 Candidatus Scatosoma sp.
ATTTTCCAAGAATTTGGAAACGTCGTAGCCCTGTCTATAAATCAAATAAGTGGTAACCTTAGGCGCAAGGAAATCCTTTAAGCTAACCTCTTCCAAGGCACCGCTTTGCAGTTTATCTTTAATGAGTTTATATGGCAAGAATGAATATCCAAGTCCGTTTTCCAAATAGGGCAAAAGTTTGGAAGAATTATCAACGTCCAAACGGAAAACGTGATTTTTGGGGAAAAGCGAACGGATATAAACGCCAGCTTCGCTCAAAGTGAAATCGCACATAAGATAGGGAATTTTAGCAAGCTGCGTCTTACTAACACCGCTAGGATATTCGTTGTAGCCACGTCCGCAAACAAGCGCCACTCTATCCATGTCGTAAACGTCGCAGGCATAGCCCAAACGTTTTAACGGTACGGCGGAAAAAACCATATCAAGCATATTATCCTGTAATTGTTGAATTAAATCCAACGAGTGGCCAAGCATCACCTTTACAGAAGTGGTGGTGTTGTCCTTTAAACAGGTGTCGACCAACGGTTTTACGTATGTTTCGTAGGTAGCGTTAATCGCGCCGATACAAAACTTTCGGCTATGAGAAGAGAGTGCGTTCATTTCGTCAATGGAAGAGTCTTGCAGTTCCAAAATACGTTCGGCATAGCGCAAAAAGATTTGTCCTGCTTCGGTGAGCGTAATCGTTTTAGAACCGCGCGTAAATAATCGTTTACCAACTTCTTTTTCAAGTTCGCTAATACGGTTGGTAACGGTCGACTGCGCAATAAACAGCTGTTCTGCGGCTAACGTAAAGTTTTTAACTTTTGACAAAATGATAAATGTTTTTAATTCTTCGGTATTCATAGAAAAAATCGATAATCCTTATGTATTTTATCAATTAATCTAATTATACCACAAATATTTAAAAAAGCAAGCGATTGTTCACAAAAAACGAGAAAAAATTTCTTTTTTTGGAAAAACAATAACTGTATGGCAATTAAATTGACAAAAACGTAGAAAATATAGTATACTAAACGATAAATAAGGTTAGGGGGGCAATCTTATGTCCAACATCGGTAAAAACGTAGAAAAAATCAAGGCGCAAATTGCCAAGGGAAATGTTTACGGCGAGCGGGTATTGCTTGTAGCGGCAACCAAAATGCAAACGGCGCAGGATATCAATCAAGCGATTGTGGCAGGTGTGGACGCTGTTGCGGAAAATAAAGCGCAGGAATTTAGGGATAAATATGGCGAAGTGGACAAATGTCCAAGACATTTCATAGGACATTTGCAAACGAATAAATTGAAATACATCGTCGGGAACGTAGAGCTTATTCATTCCTGTGATCGCGAGGAATTGCTAGCAGAAATTTCCAAACTTTCTGCAAAAAAAGAAGTAGTTAGCAACGTACTTTTGCAAATCAATATCGGCGAAGAGCAAAGCAAAGGCGGTTATGTGTACGAGCAGGCGCAGGAAGTGTTTATACAAGCGAGAAAAACGCCCAACGTATGCGTCAAAGGGTTCATGGCAATGCTTCCTGATATCGACGATGAAACGTTATTGCGTGCTCTTGTTCGTAAAATGCGTACGCTATTTGAGTGGGCAAAAACGCAATCGGCTGACGTGGAATATCTTTCCATGGGTATGAGCGGTGATTATATGCTGTGTATAGAAGAAGGCAGCAATATGATACGCGTGGGGTCTACGATTTTCGGTGCGCGTGATTATACGAACGCATAAGGGAGAAAGTATGCAACAACAAAAAGGTTATGCGTTAATAACGGGAGCAACGGGCGGTGTTGGCAGTGCGTTTGCACGGCTTTTGGCAGGCCGGAATTTGCCGTTGCTGTTGTTTGGCAGAAATGAAGAAAAACTACATAAATTGCAAGCGGAATTGCAAGCAGAATATCCGCAATTACCTATACGCTGTATAACGGCAAATTTAGAAAATGAAGGGGACAGGTATGCGGCGTTTGAAAAAATAACGCAGGAAAATATACCGATTGCTATGCTTGTTAACATAGCAGGCGTAGACGTGCAAAAACCGTTCGAAAAATACACGCAAGCAAAATTGACGATGCAATGCCGCGTGAATTTTGAGGCAGCGGTGGCGCTCTGCCGTTTCGTGCTGGAAAGAAGAGGCGAGCATTTGGATATTATCAATATATCCAGTGTGTCAGGGATATACCCTATGCCGTATTTCGCTATATACAGCGCCACCAAAGGCGCATTGACAAGCTTTTCGCTTGCCTTGCGCGAGGAATTGAAAGGTAAAAGCGTCCATGTAACGGCCGTTCTGCCAGGGGCAATGCCAACGCGCGACGATATTAAAACGCAAATTAAAGGACAAGGTCTGTGGGGCAGATTAGCGGCTAAATCGCCCGAATGGGTGGCGGAAAAGTCACTAAAAGCGGTGGCAAAAAACCGCGGGAAAATCATACCGGGCTTTTGGAATAAAATGATGCGTATTTCTACGTCGCTGTTACCATTGCGTGTAAAGCTTATTTTTATTGCAAAGCGTTGGAGTAAAATAGAAAAAGACGCTTTTTAAACAATTATACGTGCATTTTTTAAATAAAATAATAAAATACGCGTTTATTTCCTTGACAAAAGTGCGCAAATGCCGTATAATCAATTTATTGAATAACACAAAAGATTTTAATCGAAAATATAAATAGGATGAATGTGAGATTATGATTGAATTAAATCCTTCAAGTAATTTATTAGAACAAGACCCGTATCAATACGAATTGCAAGATGTTGCGCAGGCGCAGTTATTCCGTGATATTTATCCGTATGACCAAGTGCCGAAAACGCCGTTTAACCACCGCCGCGTGCCTATGAATATGCCCAAAGAAATTTGGATGACGGACACGACGTTCCGCGATGGACAACAATCGCGTGCACCGTATACTGCTAAGCAAATTGTAGATATTTATAAACTTATCGCGCGTTTGGGCGGCCCCAAGGGTTTAATTCGTCAAAGCGAATTTTTTGTATATACGAAAAAGGATAGACAAGCTTTAGAAGAATGTATGGCGCTTGGATATAAATTCCCCGAAGTTACCACGTGGATTCGCGCGAAGAAAGAAGACTTTGAACTTGTACACGATATTGGTATTAAAGAAACGGGTATCTTGGTAAGCTGTTCTGATTATCATATCTTTAAAAAACTGAATATGACGCGTAGACAAGCTTATGACCATTATCTTGGAGTGGTAAAAGAAGCATTTAACGCCGGCATTTCGCCCCGTTGCCATTTGGAGGATTTGACACGCGCCGATTTCTATGGCTTCGTTGTACCGTTTGTAAACGCATTGATTGATTTGTCGCACGAAGCTGGTGTGCCGGTTCGTATTCGTATGTGCGATACAATGGGTTATGGTTTGCCGTATACAGGGACTGCGCTTCCCCGAAGCGTACCCGGTATCGTTTACGGCTTGCATCACTATTCCGACGTTACGTCTGAAATGTTGGAATGGCACGGTCACAACGATTTCTATATGGGTGTTGCAAATGCAGTCAGCGCATGGTTGTACGGTGCAAGCGGTGTAAATTGTTCTCTTCTTGGTATCGGGGAAAGAACGGGCAACGTACCTTTGGAAGCGATGGTTATGCAGTATGCGTCTATGCGCGGTACGTTGGACGGGATGGATACGACGGCAATTACGGAAATTGCGGAATACTTTGAAAAAGAACTTAAATACGATATTCCGCCTATGACGCCGTTTGTGGGCAGTGCGTTTAATCTTACCCGTGCAGGCGTACACGCCGACGGTATGATGAAAGACGCGGAAATTTATAACATTTTCGATACGGAAAAAATCTTAAATCGTCCCGCAAGCGTTTCTATTTCCAACACGTCTGGCTTGGCAGGTATTGCGTACTGGATTAACCACCATTATAGATTGCCTAAGGAAAAACAAGTTTCCAAGCAAGATTGGATTGTTACGCAAATGAAAGAAGAAATCGACGCGTTGTACGCTGACGGCAGAACAACGGTTATGGGCGACAACGAACTGGAAAGCTTGTTCCGCACCTATTGCGAAGACGGTAGATGCAAGCTCAACTGGTTTGATTTGTAAGGAGAATGGCTATGGGATATACGATAGCGCAAAAAATTATTAAAAACCACCTTGTTTGCGGCGAAATGGTCGTTGGCAAGGAAATAGGGTTAAAAATTGACCAAACGCTTACGCAAGACGCCACGGGAACTATGGCGTATTTGCAATTTGAAGCAATGGGAATCGATCGTGTAAAAACGGAACTATCCGTGGCTTATATCGACCACAATACCTTGCAGGCAGGCTTTGAAAACGCGGACGACCACCGTTATATACAAACGGTAACCAAAAAGCATGGTATCCGTTTTTCCCGTCCCGGTAACGGCATTTGCCACCAAGTACATTTGGAACGCTTTTCCCGTCCTGGGAAAACGCTTATCGGTTCCGATTCGCATACGCCTACGGCGGGCGGTATCGGTATGCTCGGTATGGGCGCAGGCGGTTTGGATGTAGCGGTCGCAATGGGCGGCGGTACGTATTATATCACGATGCCGAAAATGATAAAAATTAATTTGGTTGGTAAGTTGTCCGATTACGTGGGAGCAAAAGACGTAATTTTGGAAGTGCTTCGCATTCTCGGCGTAAAAGGCGGCGTCGGTGCGATTGTCGAATATGGCGGAGAGGGCGTAAAAACCTTGTCCGTGCCGCAGCGCGCAACGATTACGAATATGGGCGCGGAACTTGGTGCAACCAGCTCTATTTTTCCGTCTGACGAAGTAACGAAAGCGTTTTTACAAGCGGAAAACAGGGTGGAAGATTACGTGGAATTGTCCAGCGATAAAGACGCCGTTTATGATGCGGAATACACCGTCGACTTATCGGCTTTGAAGCCGCTTGCGGCGTGCCCGCACAGCCCTGATAACGTGAAAGAGGTTTCCGCGCTTGCAGGCATGAAAATCAACCAAGTTTGTATCGGTTCTTGTACCAACTCGTCCATGCAAGACATGTTGACGGTTGCCGCAATTTTGAAAGGGAAAACAGTACATCCCGACGTAAGTTTGTCTATTTCCCCGGGTTCTAAACAGGTGTATACACAGCTTGCCGAATGCGGTGCGCTTGCCGATTTAATTAATGCAGGTGCGAGAATTTTGGAATGCGCTTGCGGTCCTTGCATCGGGATGGGCTTTTCGCCGCAATCCGCCGGCGTAAGCTTGCGTACGTTTAATAGAAACTTCTTGGCACGTAGCGGGACGGCGGATGCGCAAGTGTACTTAGTATCACCCGAAACGGCGGCGGCTTCGGCTGTGGCAGGGGTATTTACCGACCCCACGACGCTTGGTATAGCGCCTACCGTGCAAATGCCCGAAAGCTTTAAAATTAACGATAATTTAATTGAAATGCCCGTGGCTGCGGAAGATATGCAATCGGTAATAGTAGAACGCGGACCGAATATTAAACCCATTCCCATAGGGAAAGCGCCTGAAAAGGATTTGTGTGCGGAACTCATTTTGAAAGTAGGCGACGATATTACCACCGACCATATTATGCCAGCTGGTACGAAGGTATTGCCGTATCGCTCTAACGTGCCGAAACTTTCTGAATTTTGTTTCACCGTTTGCGATCCTGCGTTCCCTGAGCGTGCAAAAGTCAAGGGCGGCGGTATCATTTTGGGCGGTGTAAATTACGGTCAAGGCTCTTCCCGTGAACACGCGGCGCTCGTACCTTTGTATTTAGGCATTAAGGCGGTTGTGGCAAAAAGCTTTGCACGTATTCACGTAGCAAATCTTATCAATTTCGGTATCGTACCTTTAACGCTGGAAAACCCTGATGATTACGAGAACTTTTCGCAGGGCGATCAGTTGGAAATTATCAATTTTGCGGCGGCGGTTGCGCAAGCAGACAAAGCAATACTTGTCAACAAAACGAACGGAAAAACCGCAACTTTGTGTTTATCGCTTTCTAAGCGTCAACGCGAAATGTTGCTTGCAGGCGGTAGCTTGAATTATACCAAACAGGAGAAAAAGTAAGTATATGGAAATGGAAAAATACACCGCGCAATTAGATGTTGCGTGTGAAAAATTTAGAAAATTGATGGAAGCGCAGCTTTCGCGTGTAGAAGATATGAAAGCACAAGGCGATTTTGTAGATTATGCAGCGCTTGATACCATTAAAATCGGCGTGTGCGGCGGCGACGGCATCGGGCCTATTATTTCCGCGCAGGCGCGTAGAGTGCTCGAATTTATTTTGTCGGATCTTGTGAAAGCTGGTAAGGTAGCGTTTAAAGATATTGATGGTTTGACCATTGAAAACCGTATTGCTAAGGGAAAAGCAATTCCCGACGACGTTATGGCGGAGCTTAAAGACTGCCATGTTATCTTGAAAGGGCCTACGACGACTCCGCAAAAGGGCAGCGGTATGCCCAACATTGAATCGGCGAACGTCGCTATGCGAAAAGCACTGGATTTGTTTGCGAATATTCGTCCTGTAAAAGTTCCCGAAGAAGGTATCAACTGGACGATTTTCCGTGAAAATACCGAAGGCGGATACGCAATCGGTGCGTCAGGTTTTAATATCACGGAAGATTTGGCGGTGGATTTCACGGTAACGACCAAACAGGGTTCGGATAGAATTGCTCGCCTTGCATACGATTATGCACATAAAAATGGTTTTAAGCGCGTTTCGCTCGTTACCAAAGCCAACGTTATCAAAACGACAGACGGGAACTTCTTGGAAGATTGCCATAAGGTAGGGGATTTGTATCCAGATATCGTTACGGACGAATGGTATGCGGATATTATGACGGCAAAGCTTGTCGATAAAAAACGCCGTCGCGATTTCCAAGTGCTTCTGCTGCCGAATTTGTACGGCGACATTATTTCTGACGAAGCGGCGGAATTCCAAGGCGGTGTAGGTACGGCAGGTTGTGCAAATATCGGTAAAAAGTACGCTATGTTTGAAGCGATTCACGGCTCTGCACCGCGTATGATTAGCGAAGGCAGAGGCGCGTACGCCGACCCTTGTTCCATGCTTCGTGCATGCGTAATGCTGTTATCGCATATCGGCTTGCAAGATAGGGCGGATAAGCTGGAAAGAGCCTTGGATATTTGTATGTTTGAGGAAAAGAAATATAGCATTACCGGTCGTGATACGGGTGCTACGTGCCAACAATTTGGCGATTACGTCATGCAAACGCTTGAAAAACTTATTTAAAAGATAAGCAGAAACACTCCTTGATAGGTTTACAAAACTTATTAAGGAGTTTTTTTTCGCAAAACACTTTACACGTTATTTTTTTTATGCTATAATACAAATTAGAGGATTATACATATGAAATACACATTACAAGCAATACGATATTCATTAAAGAATTTACTCTATTTGTTTCCGCTTGCACTTTTACCGGCTTTGTTTTTATCTGGGTCGGTAGATCAGCCTGCGTTGGAAACGGTTGTGCATGCTTTTTTTGAAGGTACAATTCATTCTTGGACATTCCCTGATATTTTTTGCGCGATTTCCGTTTTAAATTTCGGCTCTTTTAAATCAGTGGGCTTCGGAGTTTTAGGGCTTGTCGCATTAATGGCTTGCGTATCCATGCTTATGGCATTTTTGGAAAAACATATGCGTTATGGAAAGCGCTCTTTTAACGGGCTTTTTTCAAAAATCAACGATAACTTATTGCCTACGCTTGGCTTTGGCTTGTTGATAGTTGTTATCTATGAAGTTTGGGCGTTAATCACGGCGTCGCTTTTATACTTGTGCTCGCGTTTTTCGTTTGTTATTTTGGCGTATATTGCCGTTGGAATATTATTTGTTGCTATGCATTTTGCTTTGCTGTATACAATCAGTATGCTGTATTTATGGTTGCCTTGTATGCAAATCACGGGGTTTAGAGCAGTGGAAGCTTTGCAGTATTCCAACCAACTTTCTTCGCCCTTAAAATGGCATATTATTTTGTCGCAAATATTCAGTGTATTCACTGTAGAAGCGTTGTTGATTATTACGGTGCATTTTAGCAACAGCCTGTTGGCGTTTACCGTTATTTCCACTTTGTTGTTTGCGTTTTTGCTGATTGTTTTTTGTGTTCGTATGGAAATTGTATATTTTGCATCCGACAATATTGAGCGTAGAGATATACGGAAATATTATTGATTGCTTTTCAGGAATAAAAGGAAAAGGAGAAGAATATGCTTTTTGGAAATGGTTTGCGTTTATTGATGGAAAATTTCAAAAACGTTTATAAAATTCTTTTATATAAAACGGCGGTGGCATTGATTGCTATTGCCTTATCGGCGGCTATCGTTTTGCCTGAATTCAACGACATTTGGAACAGTACGATTACGCAGGAAATTATTGTAAAGCTTCGTGAGATGTTCGCATTGTTCTTTTCGGGCAGTGCGGAATGGGTTGTTGCAAAGGACGCGGTTTTTAGCGCGAACGGCTTACTTCGCCAGCTTGGGGATTTAATTGTTTCACGCGCTCTTGAAATTACGCTTGTTAGTATCGGTTGTGTTTTAATATTCCTTATAAAACGTTTTGCCGATGCGCTTTGCTATTTTGCTGTAGGCGGTGTAATCAATGATAAAATGGGCAAATTTGCCGAAACGCGTCTTTCTATGAGTTATCTGGAAAATTTTAGAAAAGCGTGTGTTTATGCGCTTGTATACGTACCAGTAGCATTCGTGTTTGACGGGACGGCAATCGTGCTCGCGTTCTTGCTCATTCAAAATGTGAATTTACTCTTCGCTTTGTTCTTATCCGTATCGGTTATCGTGCTTTTGCAATGCGCAAAATTTATTTGTACGTGGCACTGGATCCCCGCAATGGTAACGGATAATTTGCGTTTGCGCGATGCAGTGAAAGGCTTGCAAGGCGCACCCAAAAAGCAAACGGGCAGATTATTCTCGTGCTACTTAACAAGCATTTATTTTGTAATTATTTTCAATGCGGCTGCGGCGCTTTTCACCTTTGGCAGTGCGCTTTTAATTACTATTCCTACGTCGTATTTGTTCTTTGTTTGTTTGCATTTTGTGCAATATTATACGTTGACAGGCAAAAAATATTTCATTCGTTTAAATAAAATTGCCCAAAACGATGATTTTGGCGACCCAGCCAACCTTCTTGATCCTGCATTGACAACGCAAACTGCACAAGAAAATAAAAAAATATAATAAACATCAACGCAATATAAATATCGGTGTTGAAAGGAGATATTTTGGATTATCAAAAGCAATATTTATCGTGGTTAAACAACGCTGCACTCAACCAAGAGGGCAAAGCGGAGCTTGAAGCAATTCAAGGCGATGCAAAGGAACAAGAATATCGTTTTGGTGCGGAGCTTGCATTTGGTACGGCGGGTATGCGCGGTATCATCGGTTACGGCACAAATATGATGAACGTGTATACGGTCATGCGTGCAACGCAAGGGCTTGCCGAATGGATTAAATCGCTTGGCGAAACGGCAATGGCGCGTGGCGTAGTAATTTCCTATGATACGCGTAGAAAATCGCAGGAATTTGCATGCGCGGCGGCTGGCGTACTTGCGCAAAATGGCATCAAAGCATATCTTTTCGACGACGTGCATCCCGTACCTATGCTTTCCTATGCGGTGCGCTACTTGAAAACGATTGCCGGTATTATGATTACGGCAAGCCATAATCCCAAACAATATAACGGCTATAAGGTATATGGGGAAGACGGCGCGCAAATGTCGCCTGAAGATACGGATAAAGTGGTAGCGTATATTCAAGCAATCAGCGATTATTTTTCCGTGCAGGCGGTTGAATGCAGTCCTTTGATTGTTCCCGTATCCAAACAGCTTGATGAAGATTATATTGAGGAGCTTTCGCGCTTGACGCTTTCTAAAGAAGCAGTTGCAAAATGCGGCGCAAAATTAAAGCTGGTTTATACGCCCGTCCACGGCAGTGGTTACGTACCTGTTACCACCATTTTAAAAAAATTAGGTATTCATGTTACGGTTGTAGAAGAACAAACGACGAAGGATACCGAGTTTTCTACGGTGAAATTGCCAAATCCCGAATTTAAGGAAACGCTTTCGATGGGGATTGCGCTCGCAAATAAAATCGACGCAGACGTAGTGTTTGGAACCGACCCTGACGCAGACCGTTTGGGCGTTGCTCTCAAAAATGAAGAGGGTGATTTTGTGGCGCTTTCGGGTAACCAAGTAGGCATTTTGCTTTTGGATTATATTCTTACTCGTTTGGACGAAGACGGTGTTATGCCTGCAAATGCGGCGGTTGTAAAATCGTTTGTAACCACAGGTATGGCAAAAGCGCTTTGCGATGAATACGGTGTAGCGCTTTATGAAACGCCCGTTGGTTTTAAATTTATCGGCGAAAAAATTAAACAATGGGAACGCGATGGAAAACATACTTACATTTTCGGTTTTGAAGAATCGTGCGGTTATCTCCGCGGTACGCATGCGCGTGATAAGGATGCGGTGGTTGCGTCTATGCTTTGCGCGGAAATGGTTTGTTATTACGCCTATATCGGTAAAACGGTATTTAAGCGTTTGCAAGAAATTTACGATAAATACGGATTTGTATTAGATAAAAACGTTTCCATTGAATATTCAGGCTTGAATGCAATGAAAGAAATGAACGCGGTTGTAGACGGCTTAAAAACGGCAAAAGTGCAAGAATTTGCTGGGGTGAAAGTACTCGCCGTACGCGATTACAGTGCCGCAAAACGTTTGGATATGCAATCGGGGGAAACCCAAGCTATGGATACGCCTACTTGTAATTGCGTATATTATGAACTTGACGGCGGCTCGTTTGTTTGCGTGCGTCCTTCGGGAACGGAACCCAAACTGAAAATTTATTATTCACTCAAAGTAGTTAATGAAAGTGCTGCAAATGAAAAGCTTGCACAAATACAAACGGCTGTCAATATTTTGTTGGACAGTGTAAAATAAAACATTTGTAGCAAAAATATCTTATATAAAATATAATAACGCATCGGGAAAAAACCGGTGCGATTATTTTTTATGGGAAAATACTTGGAATAAACTGCGAAAGAATGGCAAAAAGAACTGAAAGAATTTCCATTGTAAAACGTTGGGAAATATTGTATAATTATCATTGATAATTAAAAGGAGTATGATTATGAGAAAACCTGTATTAGATAAAAACTTTTATCCTATGTATCAAGCACTCAACGATTATGATGCGTTGGTTGCAAAAAATGGCATTCGGTAAGCGTAACGCTCGTTGTGGAACGCAGCGGCGGTTATAACTACGTTTACAGCTATAAAGCTTTGCCGGCAGGTGTAAACGACGCGCTTAATTTCCGCGTGGCTGAACGTATTGCAAAAACGATTTTGTGGGTAGTGGGCGGTTTTAAAATCTCCGTATCCGGTAGCAAGGGAATTTACGAATATTTGAAAAATGCATACACTAAAACTGGACTTCGCGCCTTTGATGAAGATTTTATGAGTGGTGTATACGAAAGACCTTTCCAGGTTGAATGGCTTGAAAAAGATCAAATTCCTCAGCAAAAGAACGCTTCCGTTCGTGTTGGCGAAATTATTTACAAGGCGTAAAATAAAAAATACAATGAGGGCTTGGCTGTTGTCAGGTCCTTTTTTTGTACTATTCAAACGCAAAAAAACATATTTATACAAAGGGAAAGTGCAACTTTTTTTATAAAAAGGAAAGT
>JAZQWZ010000105.1:0-4405 GCA_045632625.1 Candidatus Scatosoma sp.
TGATCGCCTTGTGGACAGTGGTAAATTTACCAAAGTGTTGACGCCTGCAAGTTTCTTCCCGATGATGGCGGGTATCCCCAGCAAAGAACAAGCGGAAAGAATGGTGAAGGTATTGACGGATCCTAACCTTTTGTGGACGCCTAATCCTATCCCTACGGTTGCAAAAAATCACCCTATGTATTCTACGGAAATGTGGCGAGGCGGTGTATGGCTGAACATGAACTATCTTTGCATGAAAGGGCTTACGCGTTACGGCTATACCGACCTTGTAAAGGAATGGGAAGAAAAGCTTTTGAAAATGGTGCAAAAGTGGTACAAAAAAGCCGGCGCCATTTTCGAATTCTACGATCCCGAAGATAAGGTTGCTCCTTACGAGTGCCATAGAAAAGGTGTGCCTACTACGCCCCCCGATTGGAGAAAACACGTCCATTCGATCGTGGATTTCCACTGGTCTAACTGCTTTACGCTTATGTTTATTCAAGGGGAAACGTACTATGAATAAGAGGTGTATTATGGAAAAGGTGTTTGATTCGCACGTGCATTATTCCTTTGAAATTCCTTTAAAGGAAACGATTGCAACGTTTGCAGAAGAATTTAAAACGACGGGTACGGAAAAGTATTCGTTTATGAGTTTGCCGCACCATGCTACGGAGTACGGTTTGGGTGTAACATTCGACGATATGCAAAATATTAAGGGGTTATACTTAAAGCACGCGTTTTCGCCGAATGCTTACTCTTTTGCGGGTTTGGAGCATCCTTTGGGGGAAACGGACGATAAAAAGTATGCTGATTGCTTGTTAAAACAAGCGGAAACGTACGCAGCGGCAGGCTTTGACGGTATGAAAATGCTGGAAGGGTATCCGTCTATGCGTAAGGCAATGAAACGCCTGCTTTGCGATAAAGCGTATGATAAATATTATGCGTTTATGGAAGAAAATCAGCTTCCTATTACGATGCATATTGCGAACCCTGCGGAAAACTGGGACCCTATGTCTGTAAGTGAATACGCAAGAAGCATTGGTCGGTATTGCGATCACACCTATCCTACCAAAGCGCAGCTGCACGAAGAAGTGGATACGATTATGAAAAAATTTCCGCGTCTTCGTTTGGCTTTGGCTCATTACGGATTTTTGACGTATGATATCCGCGATGCGAAGCGTTGGCTGGATGAATACGAAAACACCGTTTTGGATATTACGCCCGGTGGCGAGCAGTATTTTAACATGCTGAAAAACTGGGATGAATGGCATGAATTTTTCGTGCAATATCAAGACCGTATCGTGTACGGCACAGATTTCTACGCTTTCCCCAAAGACGAAAAATGGGAAGAAAATTATAAGCGCAGAACGAATTTTGTACGGCAGTTTTTTGAAACGGACACCGAGCATTTGTATATCGACAAAACGTTCCGCGGCGTAAAGATAGAAGAAGATATCCGCAAGAAGATTTACTGGGAAAATGCTACGCGTGAGCTGGGCGCACCCAAGAAAATCAATTTGGCGTATATGCAACAAACGGCGGAAAGCTTGTTGAAAAAGGGCGAGCATAAGGATAAGTTTGCGGAAGAAGATTTGCAATATATCTTGGAAAATATGTAATAAAAGGTAGGCAAAAATGCCTACCTTTTTTGCTGTATACGTCTAGTGTTAAGGTTTGTGGATGAACATGAATATTAGATATGCTCAAAGGGGAAAGACTTTTTTATAGGGGCAGGTATGCGATGAAACTTGTTTTGTAGGAAAAACGCGGGGAATTGTCAATATAGGAGCGGTAACGTAAAGAATGCGGAATATTGTTTATCATTTGCAGAAAAAGCCTTATTTTGCCGTTTTGGAAAGCTGTTTTATGAAAGTAAAGGGGAATAGGATAAAAAATGCAAAAAAAATGCGTATTAGTAAATATATTTATTAAAAAACTGTTGACAAATGTTAAAAATAAGTATAAAATAGATAGTAGGATATAGCGTATACAGGAAAATGTTTTTTGATACGTTGGAAGGAATATCGAAAAAGCATCATCAATCAAGGAAGGTCAGCGAAATGAAAGACAAGAAAGTAATCTACACCGCACCCGAGCAACCTATGGAAGCAATTCCTGTAGAAGCGGAAGAACAAAAAAGCTTTGTAATTAACTGCTATAAATGCGGCGCGGCGTTGAACGTATCCAGCGGTAAAACGGCGTATATTTGTCCTGTTTGCAATTCGTTGCTTCGTATGCGTACCGTGACGAGAATTGTAAAAGAAATTCCCGTAAAGGAAAAATACGTGCATATTACGTTGACCGAAAAAGCGGCAAAACATATCTTGCTTGCGGATAGAGCGCATAAGTTGGACGCTGCAAGAAGAAAAGCATCGCCTAGCTATTCGGATATGCAAGAATATGAAAATGATCGCAAGGCAAAAACTGCTTTGGAATCGCTCATTGCAAAACATATCGGTGTGAACAAGTACGACGAAGGCGACGTGCTGGTTGTCGACGTGGACGATACGGATTTGTCGATCACAAAAGCAAAGAAACCAACGCAAAACTAAAAATTATAAAACAAAGGAAAGGCGAAACACCTTTCCTTTTTTCATATTTGTATAAAAGCTTGCATAGAAAAACCGCAATCTGTCAGTAGATTGCGGTTGATTTTTTTATTTTATTATTACAAAAGGCTTGCGGCGTCTTTGTCGCAAATAATCGTTACGAAGGGATGTAATTGCAATACCGACGCGGGCAGGGAAGGGGTAACTTCGCCTTTTACCATACCGCGAACGGCTTCTGCTTTGTTTTTGCCGGAAACTACCATAAGAATGGATTTTGCTTGCATAATATTTTTGATGCCCATAGAAAGCGCTTGCGTGGGTACTTCGTCGATGGAGTTGAACAAGCGGGAGTTGTCTTTGATGGTGCTTTCCGTTAATTGAACGAGGTGTGTTACCGAATGTAAGGGGGTGCCGGGTTCGTTGAAACCGATATGGCCGTTGGAGCCAAGACCTAACACTTGTACGTCTTGTTGCATAGTTTCCAAAAGCTTGTTATAACGGTCGCATTCCGCTTGTGCGTCGGGGGCGCTGCCACAGGGAAGGTTGGTGTTTGCTTGGTCGATATCGATATGGTCGAACAAGTTGGCGCGCATGAAGTAGGCGTAGCTTTGGTTGTGGTCAGCAGTTAAGCCAACGTATTCGTCCAAGTTTACGGTTTTTACCTGCTTGTAGGAAGTGCCGTTTTCTTGATGGTCTTTAATCATATTTTGATAAGTGCCGATAGGGCTGGAACCGGTTGCAAGGCCTAAAATGGCGTTGGGATTGTCCTTGACAAGGTTAATTAAAATTTCCGCTGCTTTTTGGCTCATTTCTTGATAATTTTCGGTGATGATAACTTTCATAATGTAAACCTCGATAAAATAATTTTATACGAGAATATTATAGAACATTTTTATGGGCAGGTCAAGTGTTTGAAAGAATAAAAGGGGGAATAATTGCGTTTTTTTAAGTGCGGCGGGGAAAGAACGCAAAAAAGGCAAATATTTTTTGTTTTTCGCGCGAAAAAGCTTTGACAAGCGGTGAAAAATGTGGTATAGTTATATAGCCTTTGAATAAGTAAATGAAATTGAGCCATGCAGAAGTACCCAAGAGGCTCAAGGGGCTCCCCTGCTAAGGGAGTAGCATCAGTAATGGTGGCACGAGTTCAAATCTCGTCTTCTGCGCCAAAAAAGACACGGTGAAAAGCCGTGTCTTTTTTGGCGCAGGGATGGGTGAATGAAGTGTGAATTATCACGAGTTCACGCGAGCCGCAAAGGTTGTGTGGGTTTGATAGAAACACGGGGCGGGTTTGCAGCGACGCTCTCCGCAGAGCGGAGAATGTCGTCTTCTGCGCCAAAAAACCGACAAGTTTCGACAAGAAACTTGTCGATTTTTATTCAAGTCGAAAGGCGTGGTATGTAATCACGGCTTGCCGTGTATGTCCTTGCCATAGGCGTATGTCATTTTCGACTTGATTACATACAATTCTAATGGATTGATTCCATACCGCTTCGCGGATTACATACACATTACGGCGTGATTAAAACGAGAGTTCAACTCACTCCTTAAAATTAGATAGGGGTGTAAATTGTCCACTCTTCACAAAAAAAGACACGGTGAAAAACCGTGTCTTTTTTGGCGTAGGGATGGGTGAATGAAGCGTGGATTCTCACGAGTTTTTTGTTGTTACTTAAAAACGCTTGCAAAAATCCATAAAAACGGATATAATATCTTGCATAAGTCAAATAAGGAGCAAACATATGAATATTTGGCATGATATTTCTCAAGAACGCATTACGAGAAAACAATTTGAGGCGTTTATCGAAATTTCAAAGGGCAGCAAAACAAAATACGAGTTGGATAAGGAAACGGGGCTGTTGCGCTTGGATAGAGTTTTA
>JAZQWZ010000106.1:0-7409 GCA_045632625.1 Candidatus Scatosoma sp.
ATGCTCATCATAGCTTTTTTCAAAGCGGCTTCCACTTCTTCGCCTTCCTTTTCGATTGCCACAAGGCGTTCCGCATCCGCTTTTACCTGCGCTTTTACCGCTTCCGCTTCCTCACGGTTGCCCGCTTTCATCAGTTCGCCCACTTTCTTAGAAAGTGTATTTCTTGCCGCGCGCAACGTATCGCCTTCCGCAATCAAGGCACGGCGTTTGGTATCCAGCGCAATCGCTTCGTCTACAAGGGGAAGCTTTGCGTCTTGAAATTTCTTTTTAATGTTTTCTTTTACAAGTTCGGGATTTGTACGGATAAGATTGATATCAATCATTTCTTTTTCTCCATTCTTTCGTTTCCACTATTATACAACTTTTTAGGGATAAAAGCAATTAAATGCCGTCTATGCAAATGAAATTTCGTGGAATTTCCGTAAAAAACTTGTATTTTTCGCGCGCGTGTGCTATAATGAAAGGACAGATTTGCAGGAGTTTATTTATTTTTATGCAAAACGAACAAAATCAACAGGAAAAAACGCAAGGCGCACAAGCACCTGCGCATAAAAAATTGTTTAACAAAAACAAAGCGGTTCCCCCCACAGGGGAAGTGCAACGCTTTCACGCGCTCGCCAGCGAAGGGCTTTCCCCTAAGCAAGTGCAACAACGCATCGACCAAGGCTTAGTCAACACCGCGCCCAAAAAATACTCTAAATCGTACGGCAGTATTTTCGTGGGCAATATTTGCACGATGTTCAACCTGCTTTGCTTGGTTGCCGCTATCGCTTTGTTATTCGCGCGCGCAAGCTTATCGCAGTTTTTATTCGTTGGGATTTTCGCGATAAATATCTTTATCGGTATTTTCTTGGAAATTCGCGCAAAATTAAAAATTGATCGATTGACCATTTTATCCTCCCCCTCGGCAAAAGTCGTGCGCGGCGGCGTTACCAAAGAAATTCCCGTGGAAGAGTTGGTTGTCGACGACGTTATCCTGCTTTCCGCAGGCCAACAAGTGCCTGCCGACTGCGTTTCCTTGGAAGGCGTGGGCGAACTGAACGAATCGCTGTTGACGGGCGAATCGGTGCCTATTAAAAAGGAAGACGGCGATTTCGTGTACGCGGGCTCGTTTGTGGCAAGCGGTAAAATTGCCGCGCGGGTAGATAAAATCGGTGAAGATACCTACGTAAGCAAATTGACCAGCAAGGCAAAAAAATACAAACGCCCCAACTCGGAAATTATGAACTCCATCACATTGTTCATTAAGGTAATCGGTATTATCATTATCGTATTGACGGTTTTGATGTTCCCCAACAACTTATCTTCCCCGCAAATCGGCGGTTCGTTTGAAGCGCTGAAAGCGGAAGGCGGTTTTTGGCACGCGCTGTTTACCGGACATGAAAAGGTGAGCAAGGCGTTGCAATTTACCGCATCCGTAGTAATTGGTATGATTCCGTCGGGCTTGTTGCTTTTGACAACCGTGGCACTGTCCAAGGGTATGATTCACCTTGCCAAGTATAACACGCTCGTGCAGGATATGTATTCCTTGGAAATGCTTGCACGCGTCAACGTATTGTGCCTGGACAAAACGGGTACGATTACCGACGGCAGAATGAAAGTGAGCGATTGCATTTTGCTGAACAACAACTCGGAATTTGGCATTGACGATATTATCGGTTCTATGCTCGCTTCGCTCAACGATAACAACCAAACGTCTATTGCTTTGTACGAACGCTTTGGGCATTCGTCGGCATTACAGCCCATTGCAACGCTTCCCTTCTCGTCCGCGAGAAAATTATCGGCGGTTACTTTCGACGGCGCAGGCACGTACGTACTCGGCGCGCCCGAATTTGTTTTAAAACCTATGCCCTTGCGTATCGACAAAATTGTTAAACAATACGCGCAAATGGGCTTGCGCGTGCTGGTGGTAGCGCAATCGACGGGACAGCTGCAAGGCGATAAATTACCCGTGGGCTTGAAAGCCGTGGCTATTTTGACGCTTTCCGACAATATCCGCCCCGACGCCATTGAAACGATTAAATGGTTCAGGGAAAACGACGTTGCCGTAAAAGTAATTTCAGGCGACAACCCCGTTACGGTATCCGAAGTAGCGCGCCGCGCAGGCATTAAAAACGCGTCGCAGTTTATTTCCTTGGAAGGTCTTTCCGATTTGGAAGTGGAAAACGCCGCCAATGAATACACGGTATTCGGCCGTGTAACCCCCGAACAAAAAGCCGTGCTTGTGCGCGCCATGAAACACGCGGGCAACACCGTTGCTATGACGGGCGACGGCGTAAACGATATCTTGGCAATGAAAGACGCGGACTGCGCTATCTCCGTTGCTTCGGGCAGCGACGCCGCGCGTAACGTTTCCAACCTTGTGTTGCAGGACAACAATTTCGGCTCTATGCCCCGCATCGTAAACGAGGGCCGACGCGTTATCAACAACGTTAAGGACTCTGCGGCTTTGTACATCACCAAAACGTTGCTTATTTTAACGCTTGCTATTATTTGTATCGCTTGCAACAGCGTATATTTCTTCACGACGAATAATATGCTTATGTACGAGTTTGTCATCAGTGCAATTCCTTCAACGGTTTTGGCGCTTTTCCAACCCAACACCAAGCGTGTACAGGGCAAATTTATTCCCTTCGTTTTAAGCAGGGCTATCCCCGGTGCGCTTACCATTGCCTTGGGTATAGTAATCGTGTACACACTCGGACATTCGTCGCTCGCGCCGCAATTTGGTTTGGTGGACGCAAACGGCGCGTTGACGCTGGAATACAACGCACTTTTGATGATCGCCTTGACCTTTGGCGGTTTGGTTATCTTGTATCGAATTTGTCAGCCGTTAAACGTATTCCGCGCGTGTCTGTTCATTGTTTCCACGGCACTTTGCGTTGGTTTATTGCTCGTACCTACGGCAGGCAATATCGTGTTTGCGAACTGGGCGCTTGTGAAATTCTCGCTTGCGCAATGGTTGCTTATGATTTTAATTATTCAGCTTTGTTTCCCTGTTTCGTCCTTCCTTATCAAAGCGTTCGATTTAATGAACCCTGTCGATGAAGAACCTAAACAACACAACGCATAACCAATTTTTCCTATAAATAAACAACCGCGTTTCCTAAAAAAACGCGGTTGTTTTTGTCTGTTTTTCTTATTCTTCGTCGGGTGCTTGTTCGTCTTCGTCCGCCATAAAGGTGGGCGTGTGGATAACCTCATAAATTTTATTAAGCACGTCTTCCTTGCCCGCGCCTGTTTCCGCACTGGTAGCAAGCAGGTTTCTTTCGCCAAGATACAAATCGGCGGCAATCGCCTTAATATGTTCCTTTACCTTCATACGCGAAAGCTTGTCCGTCTTGGTCAAAACTACTGTAAAGGGAAGCGTGTAAAAATGTAAATATTCTATCATTTGCACGTCGTCCGCTGTGGGATCGTGTCGGGAATCGGCAAGCATAAACACGTGCGCAATATTTTCTTTGTGCCTAAAAAACTGGTCAAGCGTTTTTGCCCATTTTTCCTTTTCGCCTTTGGATACTCTCGCAAAGCCGTAGCCGGGTAAATCCGCCAAGATAAACTCGCCGAAATCAAAATAATTCACAAGACGGGTACGCCCCGGTTCACTGCTTGTTTTTGCAAGTTTTTTTCTGTTTGCCAGCATATTGATAAACGAGCTTTTACCCACGTTGGATTTTCCGCAAACGGCAATCATAGGCTTATTTGGCGTGATAAACTGCTCCGCGCGCGCTGCGGAGGTAATAAAGGTTGCGTTTTTTATCGTCAATAAACACTCTTTTTTGCCGTTATTTGCGTACATGGTTGCTCCTTTTTGCTTTTTTATGCCCTGCAACGCACGTTATCGCGCGAAGTTTCGTCGGGATTTACAGGCAAACGCTTTATCGTTTGTTTTTTGGGTTTTTGGGGCGGAGTTTTATCCCCGCCGTCTAAAAATACCGTGTCAAACACTTCTAAAATATGGGAAACGGGCACGAATGCGACGTCTTTTTTGACAACTGCGGGCAGTTTTTCCAAATCCTTTTCGTTTCCCTTAGGGATCAGCACTGTTTTGATGCCCACGCGGCGCGCCGCCAGTGATTTTTCTTTTAAACCGCCGATAGGCAACACATTACCGCGCAGGGTGATTTCCCCTGTCATTGCCACGTCACCGCGTACCTGCCTGCCTGTTAATGCCGATAAAATGGCGGTAGCAAGCGTAATACCCGCGCTCGGTCCGTCCTTAGGCGTTGCCCCCTCGGGCACGTGCACGTGCACGTCGGATTTTGAGAAAATTTCCGCATTTAAACCAAATTGTTCGGCGTGCGATTTTAAATAGGAAAGTGCCGTTTGTGCGGATTCTTTCATCACGTCACCCAGCTTACCCGTCAATTTCACTTCGCCTTTGCCCTGCGAAACGGCTACTTCTACGGTAAGCGTAGTGCCGCCAACCGCTGTCCAGGCAAGCCCTGTCGCCGCGCCTATCTGCGGTTTGAGCGCCGCTTCATCAATGGTATACACGATAGGACCAAGCAATTCCTGCGCCTTTTTCGCATCTACTTTGACAAGCGGAAGCTGCTTATTCGACGCATACTGTACGGCAATTTTTCTACAAACCGTGCCGATGGTGCGTTCCAAAGTACGCACGCCTGCTTCGCGTGTATAGCCTTCGATAATCACCCTTAAACCACCGTCGGTAAAGCTCGCGCGCGTATCGTTTAAACCGTTTGCCGCCAACTGTTTGGGGACAAGGTACCGCTTGCCGATTTCCACCTTTTCTTCCAAGGTGTAGCCCGACAGCTCGATAATTTCCATTCTGTCGCGCAAGGGGCCGGGAATGGTTTCCAGCGAGTTTGCCGTAGTGATAAACATAACCCTACTCAAATCGTACGGCGTTTCTAAATATCTATCTCTAAACGTCGTGTTTTGTTCGGGATCAAGCGCTTCTAACAAGGCGGACGCGGGGTCGCCGTGCATATCCGACGTGATTTTATCAATTTCGTCCAGCAGGAATACGGGGTTAATACTGCCCGCGTTTTTCATACCGTACAAGATACGCCCGGGCATTGCCCCGATATACGTTCTTCTGTGTCCGCGGATTTCCGCTTCATCTTTCACACCGCCCAAGCTCATACGTACGAATTTTCTATTGAGCGAACGTGCGATCGACTGCGCAATACTCGTTTTACCTACCCCGGGCGGGCCTACGAAACACAAAATAGGTGCTTTCATATTGCCCGTTAGCTTCAAAACAGCCAAATATTCCGTAATACGGTCTTTAATTTTTTCCAAGCCGTAGTGGTCGGCATCCAACACCTTCACGCAGTCCTGCAAAAGCTCGGTATCCGTCGTTTCTTCCGTCCAAGGCAGGGACAAAACCTGCTCTAAATACCCCGAAATTACCGTGTATTCAGGGGACGAGGGTTGCATTTTACGCATACGCTCGATTTCTTTCAAGCACTTTTGCTCTAAATCTTCGGGCAAACCTTTGGCAAGTACTTTTTCTTTGAAATCATCCTCTTCCTTTTCATCGTCGCCAAGCTCGGTATGGATCGCTTTCACCTGCTCTCTAAGAAAATATTCCTTTTGCGATTTATCAATGTTTTGGCGCACGGCAGTAGCGATTTTCTTTTCTATTTTAGAAATTTCCAGCTCATCGTTTAAACAGCGTTCAAACAATTTTAAGCGTTCTATCACGGAAGTTTCTTCCAAGCATTTTTGCTTAATTTCCAGCTTCACGCGCATGGCGGAAAGCGCCACGTCTACGTATTCGTCACCGTTTTCAATGTGTTCAAGGCGCGCGGACGTTTCCTTGCTGATTTTCCCATCCGTCGATAAAACGTCTTTCATCAGTGCCTTTGCCGTACGCAAATATGCTTCTTCCCAAACGGCATCGCCATGCACGCATTTCATCGCGTCGCACACCGTTTGAAAACAATCGCCGTCCAAACGGATTTCACGCGCTTTCGCCCTATACAAGCCATCGCAAGCCACGCGCACGACACCGCCGGGTAATTGCGCTACGGTACGGATTTTTGCCACGCAGCCCACCGCGTATAAATCGTCGGGCGTGATTTGCGTTTTTTCCGTTACCTTTTGCGTGCAAATAAACACCAGCCTGTCGCCGTGGCTGGTTGCTCTGTCCACTGCTTTAAGCGTCGTTTCCCTGCCCACTTCAAAAGAAATAGCTGCGTGCGGAAACGCCACCTTGCCGCGCAAGGGGATTACAGGGAGTATGTTCGTTGTTTGATTGATTTCCATATATTGTTCCATACTGTATTTATACCCACTAATTTCGCCGTTCAAACACGCGCGCAACATACGCGCGAAAGCTTGGCGAAAAGTAATTTAAAAGCGGAGTGAAACGCAGCTCCGCTTTTGTTGTTTATTGTTGGTTTATCTCTTATTCTTTATCCGCCGTTTGGTCTTGTTCTTCTTTGCCCGTAAGCGCGCCCATATTCAAAATTAAGATAACCACGCAAGCTACCGCCGCAGCCGCAAAACCGAATAAGATAGCGTTTTTCACAAGCGTGGAAAAGAGCGAGCCTGCGCCCAAATCTACAATTTCGTCCACACGCGACATAAGCGCGCAATTGGTTCCCTTGAAACCATCGGGAAAGTACATGTTGTCTTCCACGTATTCGGGAAGTTTTTCCACAAGCTTTTCACGCAAAATCTTTGCAAATTCTTGGTTGCTAGATTGAATGGTAACCGTGATAAAGCTGGTGTTATCCTCCGTTTCCGTCTTGCTGTTTTCCGTCGTTTGGTTTGCACCGCGCTTATAGGTCGTGGACGCGTTGACCATTTGCACGTATTTTGCATAATCGTCGGTGAGCCGCCAAGCCGCAATCGCTTTTTGCACATACTTTTGCGCGTTTTGAATGGCATCTTTTTCCTGCTTAATCAACGCTTTTGCTTCCGCCGTCAAGCTATCGATGGCTTCATTGTTGGTTTTTTGGGTGGGAACGCCGGCTCCATCTACTGAAATTTTATCTTCCGCTTTCGTTATCGAATAGTTATATTCGTCAATCGCTTCTTCCAACGCGGCTAATTTTTCTTCCTTCGCGGCGGTTAATGCCTTTTTGCCTTCTACAATAGGTGTTGCAGCATCTACCTTCGTATCAATATCCGCGTTAATGCCCTTTGCAGGCAAACCGTTTTCGTCCAAGAAGATATATTCAGCAAACAGCCCGGAATCCAACTGCCCGATCATTTCCGCAATGGGGGTAGGACCGTAAACACCGTAAATTTGTTGGTTTACTTGACCTTCCTTTTTAGGGTTTACGTAGAAAAGCAAGGTGGTGCCGTATTTTTTATTTTTCACGCTCTTCATATAACCGTAGCCTGCGCCTGCGGCTACACCGATGGCGAGCGCAAGTAAAATCCAAAGAATTTTCTTCCAAAAAAGTTTTATAGCGTCCATCAAACGGATG
>JAZQWZ010000107.1:0-2410 GCA_045632625.1 Candidatus Scatosoma sp.
AATAAAAAAACGCCCTTTTTAAGAGCGTTTTTTCGTTTCGTTTTCAATTGCTTCAATAACTGCCACAACTTCGCCGACGTATTTTTCACAAAGCGGAGTTTCTTCCGCTTCCACCATTACTCTGATCAGCGGTTCTGTGCCCGAAGGACGAAGTAAAATTCTGCCTTTATCCCCAAGCGTTTCTTCCACCTTACGCACACTCTCGCGTACGAGCGCGCTATTCATAATAATATCTTTATCGCACACGCGCACGTTTTTAAGCACTTGCGGATATTTTTTCATACCTGCCACCGCTTGGGACAGCGTTTTCTTTTGGTCGATGAGTGCTTGCATCACTTGCAAACTCGTCAGCACGCCGTCGCCCGTACCTGCGTACTTGGAAAAAATAATATGCCCCGATTGTTCCCCGCCGAGTACGTATCCGTTTTGTTGCATATTTTCGTACACGTATTTATCCCCGACTTTGGTTTTTTGATAAGCAATTCCTGCTTCGTCAAACGCTTTATACAGCCCGAAATTCGACATCACCGTAGTCACGACGGTATTGCCGATGAGTTTTCCCCGACCCTTCATGTACTTGCCGTACAAATACAAAATTTGGTCGCCGTCCACCAGCTCGCCGTTCTCGTCTACGCAAAGACATCGATCCGCGTCGCCGTCAAATGCAAACCCGATATCCAGCCCCTTTTCTTTGACAAGTGCTTGCAAATTTTCAATATGCGTTGAACCGGCTTGATCGTTAATATTGACGCCGTTGGGATCGTCGCCCACCAAATACGTCGTCGCACCCAGCGCATCGAATACGTTTTTAGCGATGGTATAAGCGCTGCCGTTCGCACAATCCAGCCCGATTTTCCAGCCCTTAAAGCTATACACGCCCAACGAAATCAAATACCCCACGTAGCGGTTTCTGCCCGCCACAAAATCCACCGTCCGACCGATATTTTCGCCCGTTGCATACGGCACTTCGTCGCGTTTTTTATCCAAGTACTCTTCCACGAGTGCAATTACGCTTTCGTCCATTTTCTCGCCCGCGCTGTTGAAGAGTTTAATTCCGTTATCATAAAAAGGGTTATGGCTTGCGGAAATCATAACGCCGCAATCGAAATTTTCACTTCGCGCAACGTACGCCACCGACGGCGTAGTGGTCACGTGCAGCAGGTACGCGTCCGCGCCCGAAGCAACGATACCGCCTGCCAAGGCGTATTCGAACATATACCCCGACCGCCGCGTATCTTTGCCGATAACAATTTTTGCACGCTCGCCCGTCGCCGCTTTCTGCTTTTCGTTAAAGTACCAGCCCAAAAACCGACCTACTTCAAACGCGTGGCTTGCCGTAAGCGTTTTATTTGCTTCGCCCCTAAATCCGTCCGTTCCAAAATATTTACCCATTGATTTTTTCCACCACTTCGTTTTTATTTTTATAAATGCTGTTTTCCTTTACTACGCCACGCACACAAGAAAGCGGATATACACTCGCGTTTTTTCCAACGATTGTGCCTGGGTTGAGTACGCTATTGCAACCGATTTCTACGCCATCGCCCAAGAACGCGCCCACCTTTTTTAAACCCGTTTCTATGCTGTTTTCGCCAAGCTTTATCACTACGTTTTTCTTATCCGATTTCACGTTGGAAGTAATCGATCCTGCACCCATGTGCGCATTGAAACCCAAAATACTATCCCCTACGTAGTTATAATGCGGCACTTGCACTCCGTCGAAAAGAATTGCGTTTTTTACTTCCGTAGAGTTGCCTACCACACACTTTTTGCCAATAAAGGCACTACCGCGAATAAACGCACAATGGCGAATTTCGGTATCCGCGCCGATAATACACGGACCGTTGATTTCTGCCGTGCGCGCGATTTTGGCGGTGTTGTGCGCCCATACTTTGGGAGCAATTTCCGCATATTCGTTTTTAGATAGTGTTTGCGCAAACTGCTCTATAAAATGTTTTAACCCAACCAGCGCTTGCCAAGGATAAGTGAATTGCTCCAAATACTCTTTTGCTTGCGTTTTGGTTAGGTCAAATAAGCTGTTTATAGTAATTTGATTTTGCATGTTTACCCCCGATGGACGGTTTAACCTAATTTTTTTTCATACTTGTAGTGTATGTAAAAAATCCGTTTGTGTTTCCGACCGACAAAGTTTATTTTATCACAAATAAATATGTATGTCAACTATTGAAACGTATTTTTTATTTTTATGGTTTTGCGCAACAAAAAAAAGCACTTGCTTTTGATGCAAGTGCTTTTTGATTTGCGGTGAAAAACTTATTTTGCGCAGTTTTCTTTCAAGATTTCAAGGTTTGCCATAATTTCTTTAGGCATCTTATCGCCGAAGTTTTCAGCGTAGTAACCTTCGATTTCTTTTGCTTCTGCTGCCCAACGTTCTTTGTCAACTTCCAAAAGC
>JAZQWZ010000108.1:0-7109 GCA_045632625.1 Candidatus Scatosoma sp.
TTTGTCGGCAAAAATCATTATTTGGTTTTGGAAGTGTACGACGAAAATGAAAATTTGCAGTTTATCTTGTCGCAAAACCAGCTTTCTAAGTGGATACTGCTTGCCGACACACCTTACGCAACCTTACAATCGCTTTGGGAACAAATTCATGCTTCCACTGTCATTCTGGAATGTAGCATAGCGGAATGATAGAATTTTAAAAATCTATACATTAAAAGCAATCCACCTTCTCCCACTGGAGAAGGCTTATTGTTACTTTTCATAAAAACACCCCACCCATGTACGCAATCATTTGCAACAGGGTGGGGTTTTTATGGGTATCTTACCGCTATATAAGCCGTTACGCGGTTTGTTTGTAAACGAGCTTGGGTGCTTTACCTTCCGTCAAGCACTCTTTGGTGACAACAACTTCTTCCACGTTCGTTTCCGACGGAATTTTATACATCACGTCCGTCATCACACTTTCGATAATCGTTCTCAGCCCGCGCGCGCCCGTTTTTAAACGGATTGCCGTTTGCGCAATTTCACGCACTGCGTCGTCTTCTACCGTCAGTTTCACGCCGTCGTAGCCAACAAGTTTTTGGTATTGCTTGATAATCGCGTTTTTCGGTTCGGTCAAAATTTTCACAAGCGCGTCTTCGCCCAACGGGTCTAAATTTACCACGATGGGAAGTCTGCCCACAAATTCGGGGATAAGCCCAAACTTGGTCAAATCCTGCGGTTTCACGTCGTCCAAAACCGAATAATCGGCTTCGTTTGCGCCAAGGCGCACTTTACCGCCAAAGCCGAGCGTGGTATCGTCCTTTCTTGACGAAACAATTTTGTCTAGCCCAACGAACGCACCGCCGCAAATAAACAAAATGTTGGTGGTGTCCAAACGCAAGCATTCTTGGTTGGGGTGCTTTCTGCCGCCTTGCGGTGGTACGTTTGCCGTAGTGCTTTCGATAATTTTCAAAAGCGCCTGTTGCACGCCTTCGCCCGAAACGTCACGCGTGATGGATACGTTTTCGCTCTTTCTGGAAATTTTATCAATTTCGTCGATATAGATAATGCCGCGTTGCGCGCGTTCAATATCATAATCGGCGTTTTGAATAAGCTTTAACAAAATATTTTCCACGTCCTCGCCCACGTAACCCGCTTCCGTCAAGGTGGTAGCGTCACTGGTGGCAAACGGCACGTTCAAAATTTTAGCAAGCGTACGCGCAAGTAACGTTTTACCGCTGCCTGTAGGTCCAAGCAATAACACGTTGCTTTTTTCAATCTCTACGCCATCGTCCGTTTTTTTGTTTTGCATCGCCGCGTTAATACGCTTATAATGGTTATACACCGCCACGGAAAGCACGCGTTTCGCCTTGTCTTGCCCAACGATATACTGGTCAAGCTCCGCTTTAATTTCCGCGGGTTTTTTCAAAGGAACTTCCCCTTGCGGTTTATCGTCCGTTTCCCATTCGTCCACCATGGACTTGCAAATTTCTACGCATTCGTCGCAAATACACGCGCCGTCGGGGCCGGTGATTAAGCGACGGGTTTCTTCCTTGGGTTTACCGCAAAAAGAACAATGTTGGTTTTTGTTGTTCATACATTCTCCTAAACAATACCGCGCAAAACCGATAGGGGTTTTGCGCGTGTACGTAATACTAAATAAACAAAAGCGATAGGAGTGCTTATCTTCTAACGAACACTCTGTCAATCAAGCCGTACGCTCTCGCTTCGTCCGCGGACATATAATTATCTCTATCCGTGTCGCGTTCGATTGCCGCCAAATCTCTGCCCGTGTTTTCCGATAAAATACGGTTGAGTTTGGCTTTCGTGCGCAAAATGTGTTCCGCTTGAATTTTAATATCGCTTGCCTGCCCTTGCGCGCCGCCGAGCGGTTGATGGATCATAATTTCCGAATTCGGTAAAGCATAACGCTTACCTTTCGCGCCGCTGGATAAAAGGAACGCGCCCATGCTCGCCGCCAAACCGATACAAATGGTGGATACGTCGCACTTGATATAATTCATAGTGTCGTAAATCGCCATACCCGCTGAAACGGAGCCGCCGGGGGAATTGATGTAGAGAGAAATATCTTTCGTAGGGTCCTTGCCTTCCAAATAAATAAGTTGGGCAACGACAGTGTTTGCTACGGCGTCGTTGATTTCACCGCTCAAAAAGATAATTCTATCGTCCAAAAGACGGGAATATAAATCGTAGGTGCGCTCGCCTGAGGACGTGCGTTCCACAACGTAGGGCACTAAAACGTTTTTCGTTTCCATATATTTTCCTTATTTACGCGAAGATTAGTCTTCTACGTACATTTCGTTGTTTTCTTTCAAGAGTTTGAAAAGCTTGGTGATGATGATGTCGCTGGAAATATAGTCGAATTGACGGGGATCCATACCTTTCTTGTATTCTTCCACGTCCTTGCCAACGTCAGCGGCTTGTTCAGCAACGCGCGCTTCCACTTCTTCGTCCGTAGCTTCGATTTTTTCGTCCTTGATAAGTTGCGAAATAATTAATTGATTGAGAACGTTCTTGTTTGCTTGTTCTTCATAATTCTTTCTAAAATCTTCTTTCGTCACTTTCAAGAAGTCAAGGTAATCTTGTAATTTCAAGCCTTGATACAAAAGTTGATATTCAAATTTTTGAACGAGACCGTCAATTTCTCTTTCAATCATTGCTTGGGGAATTTCTACTTCCGCATTTGCCGCGATTGCGTTCAAAATGCTGTTTTCCGTATCGTCGTTTGCGCGTCTGTCCGCTTGCTTTTGCAATCTTTCTTTCGCTTTCGCCTTGTATTCTTCCACCGTTGCGCTGCCCGTTGCGTCTTTGATGAATTCATCGTTGAGTTCGGGAAGTTCTTTACCCGTAAGCGCATTGAGCTTCACTGCGAATACTGCGGGTTTGCCTTTCAAGTTTTCCGCTTGATATTCTTCGGGGAACGTAACGTTCACGTCCTTGCTTTCGCCAACGTTCATGCCAACCACTTGATCTTCAAAGCCGGGGATAAATTGACCGCTGCCAAGCGTCAAATCAAAGCCTTCCGCTTCGCCGCCTTCAAACTTCACGCCGTCAACCGTACCAACGAAGTCGATATTCGCGATGTCGCCGTTTTGAGCCGCTCTATCGGTAACGGGCACTTTGCGTGCGTTTCTTTCAAGCAAACGGGTTACTTCCGCGTCCACTTCTTCGTCCTTAACAGTATACGCAAATTGTTTGATTTTCATACCCTTATACGCGGAAATTTTTACCTCGGGTTTTACAGGAACAACGGCAACGAGCGTTACGCCTTCGTCCGAGAAATCTTCCACGGAAACGTCGGGATCACCGACAACCGTAAATTTCTTTGCGTTCTTTTCCAAAACGTTAGAATAGTTTTCCGAGAACAACAAATTGAGCGCGTCTTCATAGAACACGCCTTTACCGTATACGTTTTCGATAACGTTCTTGGGCGCTTTGCCTTTTCTGAACCCGTTGATGGCAAATTTGCCGCGCGCGCTCAAATACGCTTTGTTTTGTGCTGCTTTCCATTCTTCCCCATCAAATTTGAGGGTGATTTTGACAGTGCTTTTTTCAGCTGCCTTAGTGGTGTATTTCATACCTGCTTTTCTCCTGCATTTTTATTTTTTATTTTCAGTTGCGTAAAAAACTATGTTTTTTGCCTACGCTCCATACATTTTAACACATTTATCAAAGAAAATAAAGCGTTTTTGTTTACAATTTTGTAATTTTACGCTATAATTTAAGAAAGAATTCTTAAAATAGCCCAAAAAGGAGTGCTTATGCCCCAAGACGCTTTCCATATCCGCCGACTTACGCAAGAATTAAACGCGATTTTGACGGGCGGTAAAATCAACCGCGTATCCCAAGTAAATAAGGACGAGCTGACCTTTATTATATACACCAAAAAAACGATTGTTAAACTGATTGTCAGCACAAACGCGACGTTTGCCCGCGTTTGTTTGGCACGCGAAGAAAAAGAACCCGCGGCGGTTGCGCCGAATTTTTGTATGCTGCTTAGAAAACATTTGCAGGGTGCGGAAATTTTGTCCGTAAAACAGCACGAGTTTGAACGCATCGTGGAAATTACGCTGCTTTGCACGGGCGACTTTTCGCAAAGCGTGCGCGTGCTCCGTTGCGAGATTATGGGCAAGTATTCCAACGTCATTTTAACGGAAAACGACGTGGTTTTGGGTGCATTGAAAACCACCGCTTTGGTGGACGATACACACCGCGTTTTGTTCGCGGGCGCGAAGTACGTTTACCCGGCTCCGCAGGACAAAATTTCGCCTTTCGACGGGGCAGGTATGCGACGAATTGTTTCCGCTTTTGAGCAAATGCATCCCGAAGGTTGGGAAACGGAAGCGTTTGCGCGCTATATTTTTGAAAACGTTTCCGGCTTAGCGCTGTCCACCGCAAGGGAAATCGTGGCGCGCGCGGAAAAGGTGAAAATGCCCCTTTGGGCGTTCATCGACGAGTTTTGTCTACACGAGCCGACCAACGCTTGCGTGCAGTATGTAAACGGCGAACCTGCCGATTTTTTCGCATTCCCCGTGCAGGGCGGAAAGCAAATGGAAAGTTTACACCAAGCGGAAGACGAATATTATTATCATAAGGAATATAAAAAACTTTTTGCCGAGCAAAAGAAAAAGCTGGAAAGCGGTGCGCGGGCGTTAAAGAAAAAATCCGCAAAGCGCTTGCAAGATATTTTGGAGCGTTTGCACGACGCGGAAAAAGCGGAAGACAACCGCATCAAGGGCGAACTTTTGACGGCAAATTTATACAAGATAGAACGCGGACAAAAATGCGTAGAGCTGGATAACTGGTACGACGAACAAGGGGGAACAATAAAAATTACGCTTGATCCCTTGTTGTCCCCTGCCAAAAACGCGCAAAAATATTTTAAAACGTACAACAAACAAAAACGCGCAAAAGAAATTTTATTGCCGATGCAACAAACGGAAGAACGCGAAATCGCCTATGCCGACAGCGTACTTTCCGCCATCGCCGTAGCCGACGAAACCGCCGATTTAAAGGAAATTGAAAAAGAGCTTATCGACGCAGGACTGCTCCGCGCGCCCAAGCAAAAGATGGGAAAAAGAAAGGCGGAAGAAGAAGTTTCTTTCCGTCAATTTGAACATAACGGCATGAAAATTTTACTCGGTCGCAACAACGTGCAAAACGATAAGCTTTTACGCCTTGCAGGTCCTGACGATATTTGGTTACACACGCAAAAATACCACTCTTCCCACGCGATTATTTTCACAGACGGCAGGCAGGTATGCGACGAAACGCTTGTTTTTGCCGCACAGGTGTGCGCGTATTATTCTTCGGGCAGAGACGCAGATAAAATCCCCGTCGATTATTGCAAGCGCAAATTTGTTAAAAAACCGCCCAAATCCCGCGCAGGTTTCGTTATCTATACCGATTATAAAACCGTGCTTGTCAAACCTACTTTATAACAAAACTCCCCTTTGTTTTTTTACGACAAAGGGGGGTAGTTTTAGTAGTCTGAAATTGCCATATCCGATTGTAAATCGCGCTTGTTTTGCAAGGCGTATAAATCAAATTCGCTTTCAATATCGAAATCGTCGCCCGCGTCAAACGCTGCAAGCTTAGACACAGACACTTCGTAAGCAGTCATCGTTTTCATTTCCGTATCCGACAGGCGTTTTTGATATTCACGGCTTTGAATTCTGCCCGACACGGCAATTCTATCTCCCACCGCTAAATTTTTGACAAAGCGCGCGTTGCGCCCCCAAGCGATACACGGGATATAATCGGATTTGTTATAGGCGCGGTTTACGGCAATCAGCACGTCGGCAATTTCTCTATTAAAAGGCGTAGTGCGATAGACGGGCGGTTTGCAAATATAACCGCTTAAAAGAATGCTGTTGGGGTTTTTTTCAGGTAAATCGGATACAAGCTCTCTAACAAACACCGTAAGCATCAGCCGTGAGCGTCCGTTTTCGATTTTATTGTAGCTTCTAAACTGTCCAAGCGCGCAAATTTGCTTGCCCTTTGCCAGCATACCGTCTAAAATTAAGCGTTCGGAAATGGTGATGGGCAATACGTCCGCCTGTCCCGAAAGACGCATCACGCGCACGAAAAATTCGTAAAACCCTTCCCCGTACACTTCGTGGGAAAATACCGCGTCGCTGACGATTTCCCCCGCTACAAATACCTTGTTGTTCTTTTCTGTTACGTAGTTCATAAGTTACCTCCATTGTGTTTTATATATTTTCATTATTTTTGTGCTGTTTTCCGTTGCCGTCGATTTTATAATTTTCCTTGTAGATAAGCTCCCCGATAGGCACGAATGTGAACCCGCGGTTTTTGAGCGTGGAAAAAATCAAAGGCAGGGCTTTTGCCGTATGTAAGCCGTTGTTATGGCATAAAATAATCGAGCCGTTTTTTGCACCGTTAATCACGCGCATAGCAATTTCGTTGGCGGATAAATTCTTCCAGTCGAGCGAATCGACGTCCCACTGCACCGTGTAAAACCCCATCTCTTTGGCGGTGTCGATGAGTAAATTGTTATAATCGCCGTAGGGCGCGCGAAACAAATTCGTCGTTTTGCCCGTAGCCCGTTCAATGGCGCTTGCGGACGAGGAAAGCTCGCTTTGTATTTGTTCCTTGGTAAGCTTACTCATATGCGAATGCGTTTTGGAGTGCGTACCCAGCTCGTGGCCCGCATTGACAATTTTTTCCGCGTATTCGGGATATTTCTCCACCCAAAACTGCACGGCGAAAAAGGTGCATTTTATCTCGTTTTTCTCCATTACGGACAGCAGTTCGTCCGTGTGATCCACCCCCCACGCACAATCAAAGGAAATGGCAATTTTCTTTTCTTCCGTGGCTACGCTGTATATGGGCAACGAGCGCTTTGATTGCGTACCTGCCCCCGTCGTTTTATTGTTTTGCGTTGCGTTTACAATACAAATGCAAACGGTGGATACGCAAAAGATAAGCGCCGCCAAGCACAAGGCAGGCAACCAGATAGAAGCAGATAATTTGTTTTTATTTCGCATAAGAAACGCTCCTTTATCATAGCAGGGTTTTTCGTGTAAAAATTTCGCAGTTTTTGTAAAATAACCGATGTTTTTGTAAAAAATATTTGCCGCCGC
>JAZQWZ010000109.1:0-15480 GCA_045632625.1 Candidatus Scatosoma sp.
TGCGTGCCGTACACGCTGGCTACGCCTACAATATTGCCGTGGGAAACGTTGAACGTTTGCGTAAGCGTTTGCGTGGCCGTATCGTAAATTTCCACCGTCGTTTGGTTGGCGATCAACAGCGTGTTTTCATAAGCGCTTATATACAGCGGTTGCAACGTGGTTGCAATCGGAGTTTCAAACTGTGCCGTTGCCGTATTGTATATGCTGATGCGGTTGTTGCCGTTGTCGGCAATAAACAACGTGTCTCCCGATAAATAGGTCGCTTTTGCGCCGTCTAAGCGGTGCCTACTGTTAGACGCACCGCAAATTTCAAACTGCGTAAACGTCTGCGTTTGTAAAGCGTATTCTTTGATGGAATTTTCTTCAATGGTGTAGAAACAATCGCCGTATGCCGTGACGGACGAGAATTTGCCCTCTACATGCGCAATCGGTGCGGAAAAATCGGCAATAGAATAGGTGTAGAAATCCCCTGCACCCGTGGTGTATTCCATGGAGCAAGCAAGCACACTGCCAGCAATACTCATTTGCGATACCTTGGCGGGTAACGTACCGATTTCTTCGGCGTCCTTCGTTGTGATATCTAATTTATATAAGTGCGTATCACGGCTTTCGTCCGTATAATATAACTGCCCGTTCGCATATGCCAAAGCTGGTGTTCCGTAAATATCAAACGGGTCTAAGCGTTCTGACGCAAGCGTTTGCAAATCGGCTTGCATGAGTTTAGACGAACTGCCGGAGGAAGCAACGTAGAATAAATGATTTCCGTGAATAAGGAAATTGGTACACGGCAGGTCAATGTCTTCTATTGCTTTCGTTTGTACGTCCATACGGTACAAATACATATCTTCATCCAAACAATACAAATATCCGTTATGCAGCTGTATCTTTTTGATAGCTCCGTTTTGCTTTGTGGAAAAAGCGACGGACGTGTATTGGTTTTGGGCGCGGTTGAATAAGTAGATGTCGTTGTCTTGTGCAATCGCCGTGTAATTATCTGTTACCGCTACGTCCGCAGGCGAAGATAAAGGCAAGTATTGTTCGTAGCTTGTAGGCGCAATCAACGTATCTTGAACAGCTTGCACTTGCTCCGCTTTTGCCGAAAAATCGGCGCGAGCAAGCCCCGCGATAGACGTGCCTATCACGGCGGCGCTTAAAAGCAATGCAGTTGTCCAAAATCTTTTACCCATAGTTATGTATAGTATAACATATTACGCGCGAAAAAGCAAGCCCTAAACAAATTTTTTTTGCACGCTTGCATTTTTTACAAAATTTCCCAAAAATAGCCGTTTTTTTTGGAATACAGGCATACATTTGGCATATTTAATATGCTATAATACGGTAAAATACGAACAGATGTTCGCTTTTTATGCAAAAAAATGACAGTGTACACTTGCAAAAATAAAATGTTATGACATAATACAGTCGGGTGGAGCGAGAACGGGCGATTTACTATGAAAAAAATAAAAAAGTCGGCTATCTCGAAGATAACCGATGGCAAGGATAAAGAGCGAATTTCGAAAGAGAGGTGATTAGGTTGAAGGACTACGTAAAAACCATTTTATACGTGTATCCCTTAATTAGGGAACTGGAAAAGGAGTATCAAAAGCATATCGAAAACAGGGCGGTACTGTCCTATCGGGAGCAAAGTTCTGTGGAAAGCCAAGTGGAATATTTGGCGAAAGAAATTGCGGATAAGCGAAATTTGCTTTGGTTGCAATCATGCGTGGATAAGGTGTTGGCGCAGTTGAGCGACAGCGAACGAACACTGATTGCCGTGCGGTATTTTGGAAAAACAAGAGCGATAAAAAAAGCCGTTGCGGCAAAGGTAAAAACGCAAGCAGTACAAAAAAACGGTATGAGCGAGCGTACATATTTTCGCGTACAAAATAAGCTGATTTGCAAGGTGGGGGAATTGCTAATAAGTATGGGCCTAGATAAAAAGGCGTTTAACGAGTTGTTTGCGGATTTGTCGCTTTTTAAAGAAGTTTCGCTTTTGCAAGCGCGCCGTGAATACAAGCTGACGGAAAATGAAAAACGGTGGTTTGGATGCGCTTAACGTTATTCTTCTTCATACGGTTGGGGTTTTGGAGAACGGAATAAAAAGGCGGCGAGAATGGGTATGAGCAAGCACACGGCGACAAGCAGGGCGATTTGGGCAGGGGAAGAAGGTGGTTCTTCGTTTGGGGTGGGTGTTTGGCTCTGCGTCGGCGGGGTAAGTGTTTGTAGCCATTCGTCGTATTCGCCGTTGCGTTCTACGGTCAAATCGGCGGGTTTTGGTACGTAACCGAACGTATCGCCGCGCAGTACGTAGCAATACATTTGCGAGCCGATGGTATAATCGCCGTAGTAGGCACAGGTAACGACAATTTCTCCTAAAACGGACGATGCGTCCGTGGCTTCATTGATTGTGTAGCGGACGTCGAACAGGTGATAGAAATACGGGCGTTTGGGCACGTAGGAAACAAAGGTGAGCTGTTCGGTTTTTGCATAACCGATGAGTTTTTGTGCGTGCTCGTCATCGTAGAGATATTCAATTTTACAAAAATCGGGCGCAACGTCAAGTATTTTTACGTAGTAAGTTTCCGGTAATAGGAAAAGACCGCTTTTTTCTTGCTTTTCGGCATAGAAAAAGACGTTGGAAGATACTATGCAGGCATATCCGCCGATTGTCGGTTGCGTGGGGCTGCTTTGCTGGTCGTTTTGTGCGTAAGTGCGTACCGCCGAGAAGGGGTACAGTGCGCTTAGCAGGCAAAGGCATGCCGTCAGCACGGATAAAATAAACGTTTTCATGGGTAATAGTATACAACGCTTTTTGAGGGCGTTTTTGCAAAATGGACGATGATTATGAGAGATATTGTAGAAAAATTATGCGCGATTGAGGCGGAGCTGGAACGGCGAAAGCGATTGGACGCGTTGGCGCAGTATAATACGGGAGAGAAAAAGCACGAAAAACAGTTGGCGTTTCATAAATGCTTAAAGCGAAACCGTTGGGTGTTTGGCGGTAACCGTTCGGGTAAGACGGAATGCGGTGCGGTGGAGTGTGTATATATGGCGCGCGGTATTCATCCCTATCGTGAAAACAGAACGCAGACGTTTGGATGGGTGGTGTCGCTGTCCACGCAGGTACAAAGGGACGTTGCGCAAAAGAAGATTTTGCATTATTTGCGTAAGGACTGGATTGAAAGTATCGTAATGCAAAGCGGTAGAAAGGACGCGCCGGAAAGTGGGGTGATTGATTTTATCCGCGTGAAAAACGTGTTTGGCGGCGTGTCTGTAATCGGGTTTAAAAGCTGTGATCAGGGCAGAGAAAAATTTCAGGGTGCGTCGCTCGATTACGTGTGGTTTGACGAAGAACCGCCCAAAGATATTTACGACGAGTGCCGTATGCGCGTTTTGGATAGGCGCGGGGACGTGTTTGGGACGATGACGCCGTTGAAGGGGTTTACTTTTGTGTATAACGACATTTATCTCAACCGCTATAACGACCAAGAAATTTGGTATGAGTTTATGGAGTGGGCGGACAATCCCTATCTGGACGAACGAGAAATTTCAGCGTTGGAGAGCTGTTTGGATGAGCAGACTTTGCAGGCGCGGCGATACGGGAAATTTGCAAGCTTGGAAGGGCTTGTATATCCCGAATTTGACGAACGCATACACGTGATTGCGCCGTTTAGCGTGCCTAAGGAATGGCAGGATACTATATCTATTGACCCCGGGCTGCACAATCCGTTGTCGGCGCACTGGTACGCGGTGGATTTTGACGGCAACGTGTACGTGGTAGCCGAGCATTTTGAAGCGGGTAGGGATATTGATTATCATGCGAACAAGCTGAAAGAAATTTCTCGTAAGCTGGGCTGGAAAACCGATTATAAAGGGAGAATTTCCGCGTTGATTGACAGCGCCGCCAAGCAGAGAACGCTTTCGAGCGTGAAAAGCGTTGCGGATTTGTTTTACGAGCGGGATATTTTGGTTAATCCCGACGTGGATAAGGATTTATTTGCGGGCATTGCGCGGGTAAAAAGCTATTTGAACGTAAAAAACGGGTTGCCGAATTTGTATATCTTTGAAAATTGCGTACAGCTGATACGCGAGCTGAAAGGGTATTACTGGGGAAGCGGCGACGTGCCGAAAAAGGTCGACGATCATGCTTTGGATGAGATGCGGTATTATTTGATGACGAAACCAAATCCTGCGCAAGAGAAGGCGGAAAAAAGTTGGTTGCAAAAGGACAAAGAAATGAGGATACGGCAAGCAAAGCGCAGGCAAAATTACGGATAAAGGAGAGTTAGATGGCAGGAAAGGATACGGAAACGAAGTTGGAAGACGCCTTATTGAAAGTGGCGCTTGGCTTTCAAGTGGCGGAAGTTACGGAAGAGTTTCAAGAGATTGACGGGGAATTAAAACTTACCAAACGCAAGCGTATAAAAAAGGACGTGCCGCCTGATTTAAAGGCTGTGCAGATGCTGCTTGGGGAAAACGGCGCTGTGGGGCTGGAAGGCATGACGGACGAACAGTTGGAGGAGGAAAAGAAACGGCTTTTGCTGGCGTTATCGCAAGCACAAACGGGGAAAACTAAGGGGCAGGGATGCGATGAAACGGCCCAAAAACAAGCAAACGGTAGAAAAACGGCGGTGCGAAAACCACGGGCAAAGCCGAGAAAACGAGTAACGAAGAAAAAGGAGAATACAAAAAACAATGAAAATGAGTAAACGCGAAGAAGAGCTTTTTAAAGAGATGGACGAACGGCGTAAACAAAAAGTCGTTGCGGACGTTACGCAGGATTTTCAAAAGCGCAGGGAAGAGAGAAGGCGCTTGGAAAGCATTTGGATCCTCAACCGCAATTTCTTTTCGGGCAATCAGTATTGCGACGTGTCGCCCTTTGGCGGTGTAGAAGAAGAGGATAAGCAGTTTTTTTGGCAAACGCACAGGGTATATAACCACATAGCGCCTACGGTGGAATCGAGAATTACCAAGCTGGAAAAACTGCGCCCCGATTTACGCGTACGCGCTTTTTCCGACGAGGACGGCGACGTGAAAGCCGCGAAGTTGGCTACGGGCGTTTTGAAGTATGCGCAGGAACGTATCGAGTTGGCGGAAATCGTATCGCGCGTTACCACTTGGGCGGAAGTTTGCGGCAGTGCGTTTTATAAAATCGTTTGGGATGAGTTTGGCGGCAGGCAGGTTGCTGTGGACGAGCAGGGCGTACCCGTGTTTGAAGGGGAAATCAGCGTGAGTGCGGTGTCGCCGTTTGAGATATATCCCGATAGATTGAACGTGGACGGCTTGGAAGAAATTTGTAGTATTATTCACGCAAAGGCGGTTACTGCGGAATACGTGTACGAGCGTTTCGGCGTGCAGGTAACGGGCGAGAACGTAACCGAGCTTGCTTTGCAGGGCGGACTTGACGGCGGACAATATGCTACGCTGGAAAACGGCGTAATTTTGATAGAGCGTTATACGCGTCCGTCTACTACGTATCCTAAGGGGCGCGTAGAAATTGTGGCAGGAAACACCCTGCTTTACGAAGGGGATTTGCCCTATCAAAACGGTGAGCGCGGAGAGAGAGTATTTCCGTTTGTTAAGCAGGATTGTATGCGCTTGCCCGGGGCGTTTTTCGGAAGCAGTATTGTGGAGCGTTTAATTCCCGTACAAAGGGCGTACAATGCGGTGCGTAATCGCAAACACGAATTTTTCAATCGTTTGTCCTTGGGGGTATTGACGGTAGAGGACGGCAGTGTGGATACTGACGAGCTGGCGGAAGAAGGGTTGTTGCCCGGAAAAATTTTGGTATACCGTCAAGGCGGGAAAGCGCCGGAAATGCTCGACTGCGGTAAAATTCCCGCGGAGTTTGCCGTGGAAGAGGAATGGCTGGAAAACGAGTTTGCATTGATTAGCGGGGTAAGCGACCTTTCGCAAAATTCCACGCCCGGACGCGTAACGAGTGCTACGGGGTTGCAACTGCTTTTGGCGCAAGACGAATCGAGAATGTCGGCTACTATTCATAACGTCGAATGGGCGATGAAAGAAGTGGGTAAACAAATTTTGCGGTTGTATAGGCAATTTGCAGGGACGGCACGCCTAATGACCTTTACGGGGGAAAATAAGCGCACGCAAATGTATTATTTCAACGCTGCGGATTTGTCGGTGACGGATATTCAATTTGAAGCCAAAGAGTTGGTTTCGCCCGAAGAAAAACGTGCGGTGGTTTTGAAATTGTACGAGGCGGGCATTTTATCTGACGATGACGGCAAGGTATCAACGGAAAACAAAAATCGTATTTTGGAAGCGTTTGGGTTTGGCAGTTTTGAAAACGCAAGGGACATTTCCGCGTTGCATATCGCTAAGGCAGGCGAGGAGAATTTGGACTTGAAATCGCAGGAGATTATTCCCGACGAATACGACGCGCACGATTTGCATATTACCGAACATACGCGTTTCTTGCTTTCGGCGGAATTTAAAAAGCTGAGCGATAAAGAACAGGTAAAAGCACGGTTTTTACAGCATATTGCCTTGCATAAAAAACAAGCGGAATAAAAGGTAAGTAGAAAATTTAAAAGGAGAAAACAGATATGGAAAAGGAGAACGTTTACGAACAAAATATTACTCAAACGGAGGCGGTTGCGTGTGTAACAGAGCCGACCAAGGATTGCGGTGCGGAAAAGGATGCCTCGACGGTTTTGGGTAAGTTTAAGGACGTAGGCGCCCTTGTTAGGGCGTACGAAAATTTGGAGGCGGAGTTTACTCGCCGTAGCCAAAAACTCAAACAGCTTGAAAGGGAAGCGGAGCAATTTGCGCAAGGAAAAAGCGGTGTAGGCGTACATAGCGGGGTGGAAAAACTTCGTGAAAATGCCTTGCAACGCAAAAAGCAAACGTTGGAATTTGATAAATTCGTTGCGGATATTCAAACGGCGAACGCGTGCGCTGATACGAAAGAAGAAATTGCGTGCGCAAACTCACAAACCATGCAAGCTGGTACGCAGCAGGACGGGGTGGCCGACGCGCAAGCGGAGGCTAGGCAAACGGCAGATCCCAAAACACAAACGACTGACTTTCAAACGCAGGCGTTGCTTGGGCAAGGAGCGGAAGAAAATGAAAATGCGTCGGCGAAGGAGAAAGCGCGCGTGGCGTCCGTCGGTTCATATGCAAAAAGCGTAGACTTGTCTTCCGACGAACTCTTTGTTAAGGCGAATGCGAATGAAAACGTGCGTTTGCGTATTATCGGGGAATATTTATCTTCGATAGGGAAAACTGCCGCACCGTTAATGCAAGGCGGTACGGGAACGCTCGCGATGCCGCCGATGAAACCCAAATCGTTCAACGACGCGGGAAATATGGCGCTCCGTTTTTTTAAAAAGGACGGGGTGGAAGCGTAAAATAATAAAATAATTAATGATTAGGAGAATGTATTTATGGTAACAATTCAAAGCGCGGATAGCGCATTAAAATCTTTTTACTTGGATGCGGTAACGGAAGCGCTTAATTTGAAAGCAAATCCTTTGCTTGCGCAACTTGAACGCACGGAAAATAACGTGGTCGGTAAGGACGTACGCAGAAGCGTGCGTTACGGTGTGGGCGGCGGCGTAAGCGCCGGCAGTGAAACGGGCGATCTTCCCGCGTCTGCGCCTGCGCAACGTTTGCAGCTTATTGCACCCTTGAAAAACTTGTACGGCACGATTGAAATTTCCGACAAAGCGATTCGCGCGGCGTCTAGCAACGAAGGCGCATTTGTCAATCTTTTAAATGATGAAATGCAATCGCTTGTGCAAAATGCGAAATTTAATTTTGGCAGAATGCTTTACGGAAACGGCAAGAGCAAAATTGCAACCGTAGTATCCGCAAACGGTGCAAGCATTACGTTTGACGCGGTAAACGGCTTAGTGGAAGGTATGATTGTCGATTTCATGGACGAATCCTCTTACCCTTACGAAGACGCAAAAGCTTGCAAGGTGCTTTCTGTGGACAATGCGACAAATACCGTTATTTTTGATAAAGCTAACTTGGGAAGTATCGTAGACGAGGGTGCGTCCGTATGCTTGCAAGGTAGCAGAAATTATGAGCTTACCGGTTTGGACGCGATTTTCGGTGACGGCGAACTTTACGGGCATGCGCGTTCGGAAAGCGGTTTGCTGAAAGCAACGGTGCAAAGCAACGTGGGCGATATTACCGAAGAAATCGTGCAAAAAGCTATGGATGACGTGGAAGAACGCACGGGCGTAAAAACCAACTTTATCGTTTGTTCGTGGGGTGTAAAACGCGCGCTTGTTAAGTATTATCGTGACAATGGTTTGGCGCTTCCTACGATGCAAGTGGCGGGCGGTTATCAAGCGCTTGATTTCAACGGCGTGCCTATCGTGGTGGATAGATTCTGCCCTAAAGGTACGATGTATCTTTTGAACACCGACGATTTCAAGATTCATCAGCTTTGCGACTGGAAGTGGCTGGAAGGCGAAGACGGCAAAATTTTAAAACAAGTACCCGGTAAACCCGTGTATACTGCAACGCTTGTGAAATATGCCGAGCTTATGTGCGACCGTCCTAACGCGCAAGTGAAATTGACGGGCATCACCGAAGCATAACGCGGTGAGTACGACGGTATAATTTTTTTAAAGCAAGTACCCATGTACGCGTTGAACGGTACATGGGTACCATTGTATAAGGAGAAAAAATGGAAGTTATAGATATTATAAGAAGTGCGGCTTGGTATGTCGGCGCTTTGCAACAAGTAGACGAATACTTGGAAGAAAACGAAGAAGAAGGGATGCAAACGGCGCAAGATTTATTACGCGCGTTTAATGTCATGGAAAAACAGCTTGCGTTGGAGTATTTACCGCTCGTTGAAAAAGAAGAATTTGAAACGGAAGAGGGGGAAATTTATTTTGATGAATTTTCTTATCCCGCGGTGCGCATTATCAACGTGTATAATGAACAAGGGGAAAAACAGGCGTTTACGCTAACGGCTTGGTGTATACAAACGAAACCTGGGCGTAGTTTTGTGGAATATGCTTATACGCCCTACGAAAAGGATTTTTACGATACGACGGAGCATTATTTGCACGTAGCGCAGCCGTTGTTTGTTTTTGGTACGTTGGCGGAATATTACCTTGCGCGTGGGGAATTTCAAGAAGCGGCGATTTGGGATAAAAAATACAAAGACGCTATTACACAAAGCTATCAAATGCAAAAAGGTAAACAAATGCCGAGTAGGGGGTGGTTGTAATGGGGGCTGCGAAACGAAAAGTGCAACCGCCTATACGCGCTAACGTTAAGGAAAAGCAGTTTGTGTATACATCTTTTGCCGCTGACTACGAAGGAAAAACAGACAAACACGTTTTGCAGGGAACGCATATGCAAAATTGTGATTGCACGGGCGGAAAATTGCGGCTTATGGGGGTGTTGAATGATTGCAGAAGCCCAAAAGAGAACGTAGTCTTAAATTTGCCGAGACAGGTTGAGTTGCCAACCGCTTTATACGAATTGAACAGAAGGGACGGTGACACAGCAAAGAGAGCAATTTGTATGATAATGAAAAACGGGGATTTGTATACCATTACAACTTCAAGCAGTTGGTGGCTGCCGTATAACGTAGGGAAAAACAGTAAAGGAATTTTGGTGTATGACGAGCAAAATAAACAGGCGTTGGTATTCGTTGGCGAAGAAGGCGTTTTTATGTATAATATAGACGCTGGGCAATGGTGTACCAAGAAGCAAATGCTGCCGATGGGATGTTATATCAAAGGGCGTTTGTTTGGGGCTACACCGCAAGGAAAGCTGGTGTATTTTTCGCCGTTTAATCCAAGATTTTACCAGGAAACGCTTGAGGATGGCGGTGAAGTGCAATTACCGCAAGAATTAGGGGAAATAGTCGATATTGCAGGTGTGGGAGATTGCGTGTACGTATTTTGTGAGTACGGTATTTTCCGTTTGCAGGTAATGGCGAGCGCGCGTGAATTTTGTATTACGGTTGTACCGTATACAGGCGGGCGAATTTTTCGCGACAGCGCTTGCGCAACACTGCAAAACGGCGGCGAGGTTTTCTTTATGACTACGGATGGATTATGTACGGTAAAAGGAGAAAAAGTCGTTTGCTTTGGTCCATTAGGTAAAATATGCGTTGATTGTAAACAAGGAACTTGTAAAAGTTGGCTGGTGGAAAATAAGTACGTGGTGGAGGTGCAGGAACTGTATGGCGAAAAACATAGGTTTGCGGTGGACTTAGAAACCAAGCAGGCGTATCCGTTTGTTCATTATGATTGTATGACGACTTGTTTGGGCGGCGCTTTGATTGTGAGAGAGCGCAGTATCTATTATTTGTGTATGCATCATGGGCAAAATAACGCTGGGAGTATGTTTTTTCAAGCGTTGTTGGATTTTGGAACGAATAAGAAAAAGCTTTTAAAGCGTTTGGCGTTTACCGGATATAACGGGGCTTTGGGCTACGTTGAAAGTGAATATGGAAAACGCAGTTTCTATGCGGATTGCGGTGAGGGCGGCGTTGATATCCATTTGCAAGGCAAGGTTTTTACTTTGCATCTTGAAAATTATAACAATAATTGCCTTACAGGAATGACTGCGGACGTGGTTACGTTACAATAGGAGACAAGGAGGTGAAATCATGACGATTGATATTATATCCTTTACCAGTGAGCAGTTTGCCTCGCTGAATGCAGAACAAATTTTGCAAATTAAGGAAGCGCAACTGAAAAAGAATGCGTTGGATAGAAAACTGCAACGAGATATGCAAAAAGAAAAACACCGCTTGATTGATAACGGTATGTACCTTTCGGGGATTTGGGATAAATATTGCAACAATTTGCGCGAAGTGCATGCGCAGGAAGTGGAAGCGTTGCGCGATGGGCTGCTCTTTTATTTGCAATATTCCGCAAAGCCCGAAAAGGAAGACGTACAAGACGCGCCGTACACCGTCGATTATGCGTTGGAAATGGCGGAGCGGTATGCGGTTGTTCGTGATTATTATATGGGGACGTACACGGATCGTACGGAACGTATCAATGCGTTTAAAGCGGATGCGGTGGCAAGACAATATTTAGGCGAATTGTACGCGACCTTGTACGATTATTTATTGGCGCAAGCGTAACGACGGGAAGAGATTTTATCCCTTGCGGTTTAGAATGACAATTTACCTTTGCACAGGGGATATGAGAGATCCTATCGCTGACGCTCCAGGATGACAGGGGCGGGATGCTCCAAGATGACAGGGGGGGGGAGGATACTCCAAGATGACAGGGGTGGCGATAAAAGGATGATGAAAAGGTGGGCTGTTTTGGCAGTCTGCCTTTTTTAATAGAAAATTGCTTGCGTTTTGTGGCGGAATTTGGTATAATATCGATAGAAAAATAACGTTTTGTCAAAAATGCGTTTGGCAAACGGCAAAAAAGGGGATATTTTTATGCAAACACCTACCATTGCTGTAAAGAAATTGCGCGAAAACGCGGTATTGCCCACTTACGGCTCGGCGTATGCCGCGGGTGCGGATTTGTACGCTGCTATCGAACAAGAAATTTGCATTATGCCAAACGAAACCAAGCTTGTGCCTACGGGGCTTGCGATGGAAATTCCGTTTGGCTACGGCGGATTTATTTATGCGCGCAGTGGGCTTGCATCTAAGCGCGGGCTTGCGCCTGCAAACAAGGTAGGCGTGGTGGATGCGGATTACCGCGGAGAAGTGATGGTGGCACTGCATAATCATTCCGCTATGCCCCAAACGGTGGCTGTTGGCGAGCGTATTGCCCAGCTTGTAATTGCGCCGTTTTTGAAGGTGGCTTATCAAGAGCAGGACGAGCTTAGCGAAACGGTACGCGGCGTGGGCGGTTTTGGCAGTACGGGTACGAAATGATGGGGTTTTACCTGCTGAAAGGATGCGTTTGCATGGGGCAGGTATTTGATGAAATATAGTTTTTAAGTAGGAACGGTAATACGATATGTCGATGAGAATGCGTAGAAAACGCAATTTTGAAGAGAGAATGCAAGCGCGTAGTGATTTGCTTTTGGCGCGCGGTACAAACGGGATTTTGAATATGAAAGAGGCGGCTGAAAACTACCGCGCGTGTATCGATTTCAAAGCGGCGTTTGGCAACGAAAATCCCGTGGCGCTTGAGATCGGTTGCGGAAAGGGCGGTTTTATTTGTAAGCTTGCTTCGGCGCAGCCCAACGTCAATTTTTTGGCGCTTGAAAAGATGAGCAACGTGATTTTAACGCCGTTGGAAGACGTGGCGAAGCTGGGGCTGACCAACGTACGGTTTTTGAATATCCGTGCAGAATGTTTGCCGTGTTATATCCCTGAAAATAGCTTAGATATCATTTATTTGAACTTTTCCACGCCCTTACCAAAGCTTGGGTATGCGACGCAACGTTTGACGCACCGTAACTTTTTAGAAGTGTATAAAAAACTGTTGAAAAAGGGCGGTAAAATTTTGCAAAAGACGGATGATAGGGATTTCTTTGAGTTTTCGCTGGAAGAATACCGCGCGTGCGGATTTGATTTGCAAAACGTAACGTATAACCTGCATGAAAACGGAAATCCAGAATGGAACATCGTAACGGAATATGAGCAAAAATGGGTGGAAAAGGGGCTGCCTATTCACCGTGTGGAAGCGGTTTTGGTGTAATTTTTTGGCTTTTTCGTATGCCCGATGGTGCATACATTGAAAAAAACAAGTCGAAAAACCGCGAGAAAGCAACTATGTGAAAACGGGCATATGTTTCCCGTTTTTTTCACAGGGTGTAATCGCCCTAAAAATATCGATATAAGGAGTACGAATATGAAAATTTCCAAAGCAACTATTGAACGTTTGCCGTTGTACTTGCATTATTTGCAAGAAGAAAATTCCAAGGGTATGCAATATATTTCGTCGAGCATTATCGCGCAAAACATCGCTGTTTCGTCTGTGTTGGTGCGTAAGGATTTGGCGCTTGTTTCGTCGGAAGCAGGGCGGCCGCGCTTGGGGTTTGCGATTAGCAGACTCATCGTTGATATTGAAAAGTTTTTGGGCTATGATAAAATTTCCGACGCTGTAATTGTCGGTGCTGGCGGCCTTGGTAGGGCGTTTTTGGGCTATGAAGGGTTTAAGAACAACGGTTTGAACGTAGTAGCGGCATTTGACGTGAACAAGGACCTGGTAGGCACGTACGTGGCGGATAAGCCTATTTTGGCAATGGATGAATTACAATCGTTTGTTAGCGAAAGAAAAATTCCGCTTGGGATTGTAACCGTGCCCAAAGCCGCCGCGCAACCGGTAGTGGATGCGTTGGTTAAGGCAGGCATACGCGCTGTTTGGAACTTTGCGCCTGCGCCCGTGCGCGTACCCAAGGATATCGTATTGAAAACGGAGGATTTGGCGGCGTCGCTTGCCATGCTTGCAGGGAAATTGTATAAATCGAGCGAACGGTAATTTTAGCAATTTTGCTTGCTAAAACGATGCGTATTTGGTATACTTGTAATATGGATATTTTGCGTGACTTTCAAGGAAAGAGAATATGTGTGGCAATCAGCGGCGGAGTAGATTCGACGGCGCTTTTGCATTATTTGTTGCAAAAGCGTGAAAAGGGCGGGTATTCGCTGGTTGCAGTGCATTGCGAGCATGGTATTCGCGGGGAAGAAAGTTTGCGCGATCAGGCGTTCGTGCAGGATATTTGCAAGCAATGGGGCGTGGAGCTGTACTTGTTTTCGTGCGACTGCGTGGCGAAAGCAAAAACGGAAAAATGCAGCTTGGAAACGGCGGCGCGTAATTTCCGTAGGGAATGCTTTCAATGCTTGATTGACGGAAAGAAAGCCGATTACATTGCTACGGCACATCATGCTTTGGATGAGGCGGAAACCGTTTTATTCCGTTTGGCGCGCGGCAGCGCGTTGCACGGTGCAAGCGCAATTAAGGCGCGTGACGGTGTGTATATTCGTCCGTTTTTATCTTGGAGCAAAGAAAAGATTTTTGCCTACGCAAACGAGCATGAGTTGCAATTTTGCGTGGATAGTACTAACTTGGAAACGGACGCTACGCGCAATAAGCTTAGGCTGGATGTGTTGCCCCTTTTATCTAACGCGGTGGACGGAGCGGTGGAAAATTTGGCGCGGTTTGCGCAGGTAGCTAAGGAAGACGACGAGCTGTTGTATGCGATGAGCGAGCGGTTGCTTTGCGTGACGGATAGTGGATGTGAAGTGGCGTTTGACGATAGAAAACCGTTGTTTACGCGCGCGTGCTTGTTGGCGCTCAAAAAAATGGGTGTGGAGCGGGATTATACGGGCACGCATTTGCAGGCGTTGTACGATTTGCAGTCGTTAGAGCGCGGGGCGAAAATTAGCCTGCCTTGCGGAGTTGTTGCGGAAAGGCAAAAGCAAACGGTAGCGTTTTTTATGGATAGCGCACAGGAAGAAAATGCATTGCGGAAGATATGTGTCCCTTTTACGAATACTGGGTTTGACGGGGGCAGGTATGCGGTGAAGATTTCATTGCAACCGCCTGTTGAAGAAAACTCGGGCTGGAAAACTTTGCGCTTTGATATAGATAAATTGCCTAAAGACGCGGTGTTCCGTTTTCGTAAGGATGGAGATACGATGCAAACGTTTGGCGGTGGAAAATCGTTGAAGAAGTTTTTAAACGAACGAGAAATTCCCCCGAAAGAACGGGCGTTTTTGCCGTTGATTGCACATCCTACGGGCAGTCAAGTCTATGTGATTTGCGGTGTGGAAATTGCAAAAAGCTTGTGTGTGGACGAGTATACGAAACGCGTCGCTTATGTGACTTTGATTAAAAAATAAAACGGAAGTTTGCTTAGCGCGAACCTCCGTTTTTTCTTGCGCGGATATAGACGCTTCCGATTTTTAATGGGCAGGCGTTGGCTTTGGAAAGCGCGGAAACGCTCAATACCTGATATCCGTCCGCGTACAAATCGGGTAATAGGCGTTTGAGCGCCTCGACGGTATTTTCGTAGCCGTCGTGCATAAGGACGATGGCGCCGTTAAAGCGATGATTCCAAACGCTTTGATAAATTTGCTGGGCGCTGATACCCGTCCAGTCTAGCGTATCAATCGTCCAGCTGATGATCGGGCTATGTGCGTTTGCGCGTAATCTTTCGTCCATACAACCAAAAGGCGCGCGGAGCAGGTGGCGAGCTTTGCTGTCGATTTTTTGTAAAAGGCGGTCGGTACGGTCGATTTCTGTTCGTAATTGATTTTCGTCTAGCTTGGTTAAGTCGACGTGGGAGTGGGTGTGATTGCCCATTTCAAAGCCGATTAAGTATGCCGTTTGCAGGGTGGAGATGCCATATTTATGGAAACGTATTCCGTTGCAAAACAGCGTAGCGCTTGCAGGGCAATCGGGATGGCTTTGATTATAGGTAAGGAAGGTTCCGACAATGGCGTCCAAAGTGCTGGCGGGCGCGTCGTCAAACGTAAAGGAAATGTATTTTTTGTTGTTGCAAATAGCGTTGTTTGGAATATCGGAAACGTCCCAAACGGTATCTTGG
>JAZQWZ010000110.1:0-5766 GCA_045632625.1 Candidatus Scatosoma sp.
ACGTTTCCCTTTGAAAATCGTTCAAATAATTTTGCGAAAAATTTACGTTATAGCGTTCAAATGCACCGCCTTCCGTTTTATGCATTACGTGGGGAGGGATCACCAGCAATGCCGGCGCTTGCAACTTATATAAGGCGTTAGAGAAAAAGTAAGAACGGCTGCCTTTCTCTAAATAGTATAATTCATAATGCGGATGAGAGTGTAAATCATGCATAGACCAGTCGCCTGTTTTTACTGCGCGTTCCACTTCAATAAATGCCATAAAAATCTCCAAAAATTTTTAATATATATGTAATTTACATAAAGTTTAACATTTTTTATATTGCTTGTCAAGTATATTTGTGGTACTATATAGACAAGCAATGAAATTTTGGAGGCGTTTATGATTAAAATCATACAATTTGGCGAAGGCAACTTTTTGCGCACGTTTGTAGATGCGTATTTTGATACGCTCAACGAAGAAGGCGGCAATTACGAAGTACATATCGTAAAACCTATTACGTTCGGTACGTTGGAACGTTTTGATAAACAAAACAATAAATATCATATCGTTTTGCGCGGCGTGGAAGACGGTAAAGCGGTAGAAAAAGTAAGAAAAATCAATGTGCTTGCAAGCACGATTGATCCGTTTGCAAATGATGAACCTTATTATGCACTTGCAAAAGATCCCGATTTAAAAATTGTGGTATCTAATACAACGGAAGCAGGTATTTGTTTCAATAGCGCGGATACGTTCGACGGTTTTGAAAGCATTACCTATCCCGCAAAATTGACTAAGTTCTTATTTGAACGTTTTAACGCTGGCTTGGACGGTTTGTATTTGATGCCCGTAGAACTGATTGACAACAATGCAGATGCATTGAAAAACTGCGTGGATAAATATATCGAACTTTGGAACTTACCCGAAGCGTTCAAAAAATGGAATGATGAAAACAACTTCTATTGCAACACGTTGGTAGACAGAATTGTTTCCGGCCACCCTCGCGACGAACAAACGAGAGCGCACCTTGAAGCGCTTATCGGCGAGAAGGACGAGTTGGTTTCCGTTGGCGAACCGTTCGGCCTTTGGGCAGTGGAAAACAAAGGCGACATCGCAAAATACATTAAAAAAGGCGTGCACAATATTGAAGTGGTGCTCACCAACGATATCGGCTATTATAAAAAGAGAAAGGTACGTGTTTTGAACGGTAGCCATACCAACCTTGTGCCCGCTGCTTTGTTCCTTGGCGCAGTAACGGTAGACGACTGCATGAGCGATAAAAAGCTTTCCGCGTTCGTAAACGATACGCTTAAAGAAGAAATTATTCCGTTCGTATCCGACGATGTGGCTGCAACTACGGTATTTGCTGACAGTGTAACCGAACGCTTTATGAACCCGTATTTGAACCATCAGCTTATTTCCATCGCACTCAACTCCATTTCCAAATGGCGCGCACGCGTATTGCCTAGCTTTAAGGATTACGTGGCGAAATTTGGCAAGTTGCCCAAGCACCTTACCATAGGTTTCTCGTATCTTATGGCATTATATAAAGGTATTGAAAAGCAAGGCGATAAATTCGTTACCAAAGCAGGCGGTAGGGAATGGATCATTCAAGACGATTTGCCTTACCTTGAATTCTTCGCGGCAAAGAAATGCGTATGTGAATTTATAGCGGACGAAAATGTTTGGGGTGAAGATTTGACCAAATACGAAGGTTTCCTTGACGCTGTAAAAGTAAATATCAAGGCTATCAACGAAGGTAAAGTATTGTTATAAGGTAAAACTATGAAGGACTGTGTTATTATCAATGAAAAAGACAACGTAGGGATTTCGCTTGCAGGAACGGACGTCGTTCCTGCGGGACATAAATTTGCGCTTCGCTTAATTAAAAAGGGCGATTACGTAATGAAATACGGCGAAATTATCGGCAGAGCTACGGCGGATATTCAAGAAGGCGAATGGGTACATACGCACAACGTAAAATCGCACTTGGACGAAAGTGTGGAATATACCTACAATTTCCATGCGGAAACACCCAAAGCGTCCAAAGCGACCTTTAAGGGCTTTAAGCGTGCTTGGGGGCGAGCAGGTATCCGTAACGAGATTTACATTATTCCTACGGTTGGTTGCGTAAATAACGCTTGTATGCGCCTTGCCAAAGACGCGCAAAAGCTGATTGAAGGCAGTATCGACGGCATTTTTGCGCTCACGCATCAATTTGGCTGTTCACAGCTTGGTCAAGACAACGAAAATATCAAAAAATTGCTTTGCGCTATCGCACTTAACCCCAACGCAAGCTATGTTTTATTTGTTGGTTTGGGTTGCGAAAACAACGGGATGGATGCCATTAAGGAATATCTTGCGCCGTTTCATCGTGATAATATCGCATATTTCAACTGTCAAGACGTGGAAGACGAACACGCTTACGGGATGGAAATTTTGAAAGAATTTGCAGCAAAGGCAAAAACGCTCCAACGCGAAGACGTGGATGTTTCCGAGCTTTGCATCGGCTTAAAATGCGGCGGCAGCGACGGCTATTCGGGCTTGACGGCAAACCCGTTGGTTGGTAAAGTGACGGATAGAATGGTGGGTGCAGGCGGCAGTGCAATTTTGACAGAAGTGCCTGAAATGTTCGGTGCAGAACAACTGCTCATGAACAAGTGTAAAAACCAAGAAGTTTTCGAAAAATATAAAAAGATGATTGAAAACTTTAAGGATTATTATATCAGCCAAGGCTTCCCTGTATACGAAAACCCCAGCCCCGGTAACAAAAAGGGCGGTATCACCACTTTGGAAGAAAAGTCTTTGGGTTGCGTAGAAAAGGCGGGCAGCAGTAAAATTGTCGACGTTTTGGCGTATGGCGAACTGGTAAAGGAAGTAGGCGTGTCCGCGTTGAATGCGCCTGGTAACGACTTAATCGCGGCTACGGCACTTGCGGCAAGCGGTTGCCAAATTGTTCTCTTTACCACGGGTAGAGGAACGCCGTTCTCTACGTTCGTGCCTACGATGAAGATTTCCACAAACTCGCGTATTGCGGCGCATAAAAACAACTGGATTGATTTCAACGCTTATACGATGGACGAAGACGGTTTGTTTGATTTGGTTATCAAAACGGCAAGCGGCGAATATGTTTGCAAGAGCGAAGACGTACGCGAAATCGCGTTCTATAAAACGGGCGTAACCTTGTAAAAAATTTAAAACGTTTTTACAAAATATGGATTAGAAATTTTTTATCCGCGTTGTAATCCATTTGACAGTGCGGATAAAAACTCTTATAATTAAGGAGAATATTATGAGTTATATTAAAGACAACTTTTTGTTAACGACAAAAACTGCGGAAACGTTGTATAACGAATACGCAAAAGATATGCCTATTTTCGATTATCACTGCCATTTGCCCGAAAAGCAAATTTTGGAAAACAAGCCGTTTAACGACGTGTTTGAAATTTGGCTTGCAGGCGACCATTATAAATGGCGTTTGATGCGTAATTTCGGCGTAAACGAAGAATATATTACGGGTAAATCGACAAGCAACAAAGAAAAATTCTTGACGTATTGCCGCGTACTTGGTACGGCGTTTGGTAACCCCTTGTATCACTGGTCGCAAGTGGAACTGAAAGAATTTTTTGATTGCGATAAGGAAATCAATGAAAAGAACGCGGAAGCAATTTGGGAGGAATGTAATGCATACATTCAAGCCAACAACGTAACGCCGCAAAGCTTGATTGAACGTTCCAACGTAAAATACGTGTTCACGACCAACGAAATTTTTGACGATTTGACGACGTTTGAGGAAATCGCGAAAAAGGATTATAAATTCCAAGTTATCCCTGCGTTCCGCGCGGATAAAATTATGAATATCGATGCAAAGGGCTATAAAGCGTTTATCGAAAAGTTGGAAGCGCTTACTTTTGCAGTTACCGATATTAACGCGTTGGAAGCGGCTATTGAAACGCGTTTGCAAGCGTTTATTAAGGTGGGCACGCGCGCAAGCGATATCGCACTTGAAAGCGTGTATCCCGTAGCCGATAAAGCGGCGGCGGATAAAGTGCTGAAAAAGGCACTTAAAGGTAAAGCGATCAGTGAAGACGATGCAAAAACATTCAAGGGCTATTTGACGTATTTCTTGTTCAAGCTGTATGCAAAATACAACGTAGCCACGGAATTGCACGTAGGCGCTATGCGTAACAACAACTCCGCAATGCTTGAAAAACTTGGTTTAGACACGGGCTTTGACAGCATTTCCGAAGAAAACAGCATCAAGCAAACGTCCCGTTTGTTCGATAAGCTGAATATGGAAAAGGCGTTCCCGAAAACGATTTTGTTTAACTTGAACCCCAAAATGAACACGGAAATTATGACGCTTATCGGTTGCTTCCAGTCTGATGAAGCAAAGGGTAAAGTGCAATACGGTCCCGCTTGGTGGTTCTTGGATAACAAAGTGGGTATGGAAAAGCACCTTGAAGATTTGACGGCAACTGGCCATATCGGCGCGTTTATCGGTATGCTTACCGACAGTAGATCGCTTTTGTCTTATCCTCGCCATCACTATTTTAGAAGAATTTTGTGCGCATACTTCGGCTCGATGATGGAAAAGGGCGAAATGACGCAAGATATCGCGTTTGTGGGCGAAGTTGTAAAAGACATTTGCTACCGCAACGCTATCGCATACTTTAATCTTTAATAAAAAACACAAGCAATTCATTACAGATAGTATAAAATAATTAGTATCTTGTTTAATAAAAAAGGTTTAATAAAAAGGAGAAGATTATGAAAATTTTGTTTTTTGGCGATTCTATCACGGATGCAGGCAGAGCGAAAGATCAGGACGGTTCGGCTGCAAGCTTGGGTACAGGCTTTGTGCGTTCGCTTGCGGGCAAATTGCAGTTAAAAGACCCTGTAAAGTACGAAATTTTTAACCGCGGTATCAGCGGTCATCGTATTGTAGATTTGTACGCGCGCGTTAAATGCGATTGTTGGAATTTAGAGCCCGACGTTTTAAGCATTTTAATCGGCGTAAACGACGTATGGCACGGCGTACATGGTGTAAACGGCGTAGAAATTGATCGTTTTGAAAAGGTCTATCGTATGCTTTTGGAAGACACGAAAAAGGTGCTCCCTAACGTGAAACTTATGATTATGGAACCGTTCGTGTTGCCCGGTAGCGCAACGACGCACGAAGATAAATATCAAGACTTTTTGGCTGTAAAGGAATATGCGAAAGTATGCAAAAAGCTTGCCGAAGAATTTAACGCAGTATTTATTCCTTTGCAAGCACAATTTGACGCTATGTGGGAAAAATACGGCGAAAACACCTATTTCCTGAGCGACGGCGTACATCCCAACACGGCAGGCGCGGAGCTTATTGCAAACGCTTGGCTGTCGGCTTTTGAAAACGAAATTGATAAATAAAATAATATAAAAGAGGTAGAAAACTATGGATAAATGTATTCCCGTAGTAGTCATCAAAGAACTTTCCCAAACGGATACTATTTTAACCGCACTGAAAAACCACGGCATTAACTGTGCAGAAATCACCTTCCGTACGGCTTGTGCTGCAGAAGCAATCGAATATGCTTGCAAGAACTATCCAGATATGAACGTAGGCGCAGGTACGGTTATCAACGCGGAACAATGCGAAAAAGCACTTGCGGCGGGCGCGAAATTTATCGTTTCGCCAGGTTTGTCGGTGGCGGTTGCTAACGTTTGTAAAAAACACGGCGTACCGTATTATCCTGGTTGCGTAAAGCCTACGGAAATTATGCAAGCGCTTGATTTGGGTATTA
>JAZQWZ010000111.1:0-7809 GCA_045632625.1 Candidatus Scatosoma sp.
GTGGGGCAAAAGCTTGACAAGCAACGCTTGGCCCTTGGTGTACGCACCGCAAATGGACACGTCGCGGTTTTTGCGCTTTAAATCTTTCCAAGCGCGGCCTACGATTTGTTTAGGCTCGTACATCACTGCGTACTTTTTCACGATGGGGTTTTCGCTGTTGGCTCTATCGAAAAACGCCGTTTTCGTCCAAAACGGACAAATGCTTATTACGCGCGCTCCGCGCAGCTTTCTCAGCTCTTTATTAAACGCTCTGCCGTACGAAAGCACAAACGCCTTGGTGGCGGCATAAGTCGTGATATACGGTACGGGTTGCAAGGCGGAAATGGACGATATCAAAAGCATCGCGCCGCCTTTTTTCATAAACGGTGCGCAAGCTTTGGTTACCGACACAACCGATTTGCAGTTCAAATCAATCATATTTTCCAAGGTGGCGGTATCATCGTCTTCCACGGCGTTAAATCTGCCAAAGCCCGAAGCGCAAATTAGAAACTGTATTTGCGGTTGTTGTTCTTGCAATGCTTTTTCCAAAACGCGCGCTGATTGCGTATTCGATAAATCCAGTGCAAACACGCGTAAGGGTATGGAAGTATGTTCTTGCAAGGCGTACAGTTTGTCTTCGCTTCTCGCAATCACCCAAATTTCGTCTAAATGTTCCTTGCGGTTGTTTAAAGAAAGGAAAAATTCCTTGCCGATACCGCTGGATGCGCCCGTTACGATGGCTATATTTTTCATAGGATACTCCTTATTTGTTTTGCGTTAATAATTCCTGTTTGGTTTGTTCCGTTTGCGTTTGTTCATCCGTTTGCGTGTTTGTTTGCTTGTCCGCTTTTTCGTATAAGCGTTTGCCGAGACAAAGCTTTATAAGCATAGCGAACAGCAAAATTAAAAACGCAGCTATGGTAAAGAGAATTACGTAGCCGACAGCAATGGTTATTGCTGACATATTTTGAATGATTTCATTGACAAAGTCAATGGGCGTGATACCGCCGGGGGCGATAAAGAATAAATTAAACCAGTAGTCAGGATTGCCGTATTTTGCATATACGCTGTTCATAATCACCGCCATTGCTACCAAAATTACGAAAATGGGCATGGCTTTTTGCAATACGTTAAATTGCGGTTTTACCGTGCCTGTGCCGTACAAAAGCACGGGTACGACAATCATTAATCCGTGGTAGATGAGCGTATGCACACTCAAAAACAGGTCGTCTACAAGTACCGATGACGGCGCGATGACCACTACCAACACACCTGCAAAGAAGCCGTAGGTGGCAAGAAATGCGTTGCACGCTTCGTACACCTTGCCTTTTCGGCAAAGAGCTGCAAGCATCATAATATACATGGGCGTGGAGCAAAATTGAAAGGGGAACTCGCTCCAACAATAACGCCAAGTATCGTCCGTGGGGTTATAAGCAAAGTACAGCTGTTTTACCACCTCTAAAAAAATGAGCGTAGAAGCCGTGATAAATAAAACCAGGTTGACATGTTTGCGTTTGCAAAATTTACCAAGGAATAAGCAGGCAAGGCACAGCGCGAAAATGCCGAAAAGAAACGACAAATGAAAACCGCCGTAAGGCTTGGGTTCTTCGATCGTTTTTTTCAGCATGCTTAGCAGCTTTTCCAGCTTGGAAACGTCGGGCAATGCCGGCTCACCTATCATTTGTGAAAGAGGTTTTATCAATGCAGTGTTCTCCTGAAAAATTCGTTTAAGTGGGGACAGGTATGCGTTGAATGCGTGTTTTTAGTATTCCGCGCTTTGAATTACGCCACCGCCCAAGCAGTTGATGCCGTCGTATAACACGGCGTATTGTCCTTCGGTGACCGCGCGTTGCTTTTCGGCAAATTCAATATGTAACGAGCCATCGTCTTGGATGCACACGCGCACCGGTTGGTCGGGCTGACGGTATCTAAATTTCGCCATACATTCAAATTCGCGCGCGGTGGGTTTTGCGGGAATCCAGTTAAAGCCCGACACTTCGCACGATTTGGAATATAACGGCGTTTCGTCGCCGTGGGAAACGTATAAAACGTTATTTTTTAAATCCTTGCGTACTACGAACCATCTGCCGCCTTCCGCTTCGCCTTTCACGCCGCCAAGGTAAATACCCTTTCTTTGACCGAGTGTATAGTACATAAGCCCTGCGTGCTCGCCTACTTGTTTGCCTGACAAATCTAAAATTTTACCGGGTTTTGCGGGCAGGTAGGTGGATAAAAATTGCCTAAAATTGCGTTCGCCGATAAAGCAAATGCCCGTGCTATCCTTCTTTTTCGCCGTAGCTAAGCCGTTTTCCAAGGCGATTTTTCTAATTTCCGGCTTTTCCATGTCCTGCAAGGGGAACAGTACGTCCGCAAGCTGATTTTGGGAAAGTTGGTTTAAAAAGTAGGTTTGGTCTTTGTTTTGGTCTTTGGCTTTTTGTAATAAATGCACGCCGTTTTCGTGAGAAATTTTGCAATAATGTCCTGTTGCGATATAGTCCGCGCCCAAGCGTTTGGCTTCTTGTAAAAAGGGCCCAAACTTAATTTCTCGGTTACAAAGCACGTCGGGATTGGGTGTTCTGCCTGCCTTGTATTCTTCTAAGAAATAGGCAAAAACACGGTCCATGTATTCTTTGGCGAAATTGACGGTATAATAAGGGATATCGAGTACGGAACACACGCGGCGAACGTCGGCGAAATCGCTTTCCGCCGTACATACGCCGTTCTCATCCACTTCGTCCCAGTTTTGCATAAACAAACCGATTACGTTGTAGCCTTGCTCTTTTAATAAAAGTGCCGCAACCGAACTGTCCACGCCGCCGCTCATACCGATGACAACCGTTTTTGCCATAGCCGTTTTTTGCTCCTTTTCCGCCTTTTTCGCGGGGAATTTCTTTTATAAAGAAAATTTTTTACTAAATTTAGAAATATTATACCATAAACGCTTGCAAAAAGAAAGTAAAAAATAGTAAAATATAAATGCTTTTTTGAAAAAGATACGTACCTGTAGTGTAACTGGATAACATTACGGCCTCCGACGCCGTCGAGTTTGGGTTCGAGCCCCAACAGGTACACCAAAGCACCGCCCTGCCAACGGTAGGGCGGTGCTTTGGTGTGTTGGGGATTAATGCGCCGTGAGACGGCGTTAGCCGTCGGGTTTGGGACGAACTGCCCGTTAAGAAAAGCGTTGATAACGCTTTTTAGGGGTGAGATAAGCGAACGCCGATAGGTAGGCGGTGAGCGTGACCGAACGCAAAGAACAACTTTGCGTGAGAAGAGCCCCAACAGGTACACCAAAAAAAACGACAAATTTCGGCGGAAATTTGTCGTTTTTTATTCAAGCCTTAGGCTTGGTATGTAATCACGCGTTAGCGTGTATGGAATTGTCACAGGCGTATGGCATCACCGAAGGTGGATTTTTTGCGGCTTGATCACATACAATTTTATCAAATTGATTGCATACCGCTTCGCCGATTACATACACGCCACGGCGTGATTAACCAAGATATACACCCCTTGCGGGTGTTTTTTTGTAGCTGGTGAATAGGCGAGAACGAATTTGAGATTCTATCGTTCCGCAAATGCTTCACTCCAGAATGACAATGGATAGGGTTGTATTCCAGAATGACAACGCGTAAACCGTCACTTGGGAATATAACCGAAACTGTCACTCTGGAACGAAGTGATAGGGTCTTAAAAAAACTCGGCGAGTGAAAACTCGCCGAGTAGCTTTTTTAATTGCAATTTTATTCTTCTTTGTTTTCCGTTTTTTCGTTGTAAGCAGGCGTTTTCTTAGCGATGAAGAAAATCGCTAAGCCGATCAAGAAGATCACGGGCAAGGGCAATAAGCTGATGTTGATCCACGTTGCTTCTGCAAGGGGGAAAATTAAGTCAAGCGCACTGATAAGTGCTAAGCCCAAAATAGCGGCGCTCTTGCCGAAAATATCGTAAATACCAAAGAACTCGCCCGATTTTTCCGCAGGGATCAGCTTAGTGAAATAGGAACGGGACATAGCTTGTACGCCGCCTTGGAACATACCTACCGTCACGGCGATGATCCAGAATTGCCACTCGGCAACAAGGAACACGGCAAACACACCGATTGCCGCATACGACGCAATACAAACGACAAGCAGTTTTTCGCAAGGGTACTTGCTGGCAAGCTTACCAAAAATGATGGCGCAAGGGAATGCAACGAGCTGCGTTACGAACAACGCGATAACCAACTTCACGGCATCAAAGCCAAGCGACGTACCGATGGTCATTGCCATTTTAATGATGGTATGTACACCGTCGATGTAGAAGAAGAACGCAATCAAGAACAAAAGCGCCTTCTTGTTCTTTTTGAATTCCTTGAAAATTTCGCCCAAACGCTTGAACGTTTCTCTAATCGGTTTTTCAGGTTTAGGTAAGAAATGCGTTTGCTGATAACTCTTATAAAGGGGCATCGTGAAGAACAGCCACCAAGCCGCCGTGATCAAGCAGCAAATGGAGAACGCAGGGCCTAAAAATTCGGGGAATACTTTCCAACCGAGTACGTAGAACACCAAGCAGAACACAAAGGGGATACAGCTGCAAATATAGCCCCAAGCAAAGCCGTTTGCGGAAACCTTATGCATATTTTCGTCCGTTGTTACGTCGGAAAGCATGGAATCGTAGAAAACGTTTGCCGACGTATAGCCGACTTCCGTTACGACGTATACGATCAGGAACAAAATACCTGCAATCGCCGAGCCGCCAAGCAACCCGAAAATGGACAAAACGCCGCAACCGATGATACCGATTAAGGCAAACGTCATAAAGACGTTTTTCTTTTTACTAAAATCCGCGTACGTGCCAAGGATAGGACACAACAGAACCGCGATAATGGTTACGAATACGTTTGTGAAGCCCCAAATAGACAACAGGTTTTCGCTGGGGGAGAGGAAATTGAAATAAAATTGCAACAATGCCGTTGCAAGCAGAGTATACGCCGAGTTTGCTACGTCGTAGAGCACCCATTTCTTTTCCAGCTTGGTCATGCCTTGGGGTTTGGTAGAAGCGGTGGTTTGTTCGCTCATACTAATGTTTCTCCTTTGTAATCTTTATCAAATATATCGAATACGGGGTTTGCCGTATCGTTGATCGCGTTAAAAAATGTTTGTATTATTTGCGCCGCAGGCTCAATCGCGCCTTCCATTTGCGTTTGCAGCGCGGGGTTGAGCGCCGTGCAGGCGTCGTCGTCTTTAAAATGCAGGAACATACTCTCGAACTTATCCGCGTGTATTTTTTTAAGTACGACGCGCGCAAGTGCGTGGAAAGAGCGCAACGGGCAGGAAAAACAGCCGTTCACCCGTTTCATAGTTTTGACGGCGCGTTTTACTTCGTCCGTTTCTACTTGCAGTACGCGCGCGATAGCAGGTGCTGCGCCGTGCTTTGCCGATAATTTCTTGGCGGCGTTTTTATGCACGCGACCGCCTTGTTGTCTTTTTAAATATTTGTCAAATTCCGATTCGATTAAGCCGTGCGAAACGCCCGTATCTTCTAAGCGATAGACGTGCGGATGGCAGGCGTTGTCGAGCATAAAATGGCAAATACAGCCTGCGACGTACGCCGCTTCTATCGATTGCGTTTTATCTATCGTACCGTCGATAATCTCCGCGCAGTGGACAAAAAAGGGTTTTGCGGAAACGTGGTGCAAATCCGAGCCTTTTTGCTTGGTTTGATTTTTCTTAAACGGCTTGTGATAAAACAAAAGGTCGGGGCTTTCCGCACCAAGGATAAACGCGTTTTTGTTGGGTGCTAAATGCTTTTGCAAAGACGTCGGTAAACACGCAAAAACACGTTCGCTAAATAACTTATGTGCGTAAAATGCAGGCATAAAAATTCTCCTTATTATACATAGTATAACATATTTTTGCAAAAAAAGATAGTGTTTGACGGCAAAAAAATAAAAAAAGCGGTTGGATGTGTGTCGATTTGTGTATGAAAGGGGGCGGTGCGAGGCATACTAAACGGGAAGAAAAGTGCAAAACAAGGGGGCAGGTATGCGACGAATGCAAAAAAACGGGGGCATAATATGTTAAGCAGACAAGAAAATGAAGTGATGCGTGCGGTATATACGCAGTGCCAAGATAAGGGCATTTGTTTGATTTCGCCAGCCGAGCTTTTGGCAATGCTCCCAAAACGGAAAAAATACACCGAAGCCCAACTGGACAACATACTTTCCGCACTGGCTATGGATAAGTATTTTGAGCTGCTTTCTTCCGAGCGAAAAGGCGAAAAAATGTACGTAATTTCTCTGCGTGCGGATGGGTATGCCTATCCGCGCTGTTCATTGCAGGAACGCCGCAATCTTGCTTTAAAGCTTGGCTGGGCGATTGCGTCCGCCGTGATTGCCTTTTTGGTGGGCTTGCTTTTGAAAAAGATATTTTGAACTTGGCGCAAAAAAGTGTCGCAACGGTGTTTACTTTTTAAAAAAAGTATGGTATAATAAAACAAATGTTTGTAGACGGCGGAGTGCAGAATGGAGTTTAAGTTACACGCGGCGTATTCGCCTACGGGGGATCAACCGCAAGCCATTGAAAAATTGACGGAAGGGGTGTTGGATGGCGTTCGCGCGCAGGTCCTTGTCGGCGTTACCGGCAGCGGTAAAACGTTCACTATGGCAAACGTCATCAAAAACGTCAACCGTCCCACGCTTGTAATTGCACACAACAAAACGCTTGCCGCACAGCTTTGTAACGAATTTAGGGAATTTTTCCCCGAAAACCGCGTGGAATATTTTGTTTCGTATTACGATTATTATCAGCCGGAAAGCTATATCCCTACGACGGATACGTACATTGAAAAAGATTTGTCGATGAACGACGAAATTGATAAACTGCGCAATAGTGCGACAGGCTCGCTCATGGAACGGCGCGACGTAATCGTGGTGGCGTCGGTTTCCTGCATTTACGGCCTGGGCGCACCCGAAGAATATTTCCGTTTATCGCTTTCCTTGCGCCCGGGTATGGAATTTGAACGCAACGCGTTGATGCGCAAGCTGATTGAATTGCAATATGCGCGCAACGACGTGGACTTTAAGCGGTCGACCTTCCGTGTGCGCGGGGACAGCTTGGAAATTTTCCCTGCGTCCAACTCGGAAGTGGCGATTCGTTTGGAATTTTTTGGCGACGAAATTGAAAAAATTTACGAAGTGGAAGCGTTGACGGGGAATAAGCTTAACGAGCTTTCGCACGTGGCGATTTTTCCTGCCAGTCAATATGCGGTAGGCACGGAAAAACTCAATAGAGCACTTTCGATGATTGAAGAAGATTTGCGCGGCGAGGTGCGCGCGTTTGAAGATGCGGGTAAAATTTTAGAAGCGCAACGGCTCAAACAACGCACCGAGCACGATTTGGAAATGATGCGTGAAATCGGGTATTGCAGCGGTATTGAAAATTACAGCCGCTATTTTGACGGCCGTAAGCCGGGCGAGCCGTCGTTCACACTTTTGGATTATTTCCCGTCGGGCGAATTTTTGGTATTTATCGACGAAAGCCACATGACCATTCCGCAAATCCGTGCCATGTATCACGGCGATTTGTCGAGAAAAAAGAACTTGGTAGAATACGGGTTTAGAATGAACGCCGCGTACGACAATCGTCCGCTTACTTTCCCCGAGTTCGATGCGCGTGTACCGCAGGTGGTGTTCGTGTCGGCAACGCCTGCCCCGTACGAGCTGGAACAAGCAGGGCAAACGGTGGAACAGCTTATCCGTCCTACGGGCTTGCTTGACCCTGAAATCACCGTCAAGCCCACGCGCGGACAGATTGACGATTTGCTTTCCGAGATACACACGGTGGTAAACGA
>JAZQWZ010000112.1:0-4814 GCA_045632625.1 Candidatus Scatosoma sp.
CTTAAATCCTTTATTTGAAACGATTTTGGCTACCGTACCGCCTATGGAAGTGGACGCGGACGGCGCAGGTCAGCTTTTGGTGTCCTGTATCGACTATAACGAATTTGTCGGCCGTATCGGTATCGGTAAAATTGAACGCGGTGTTATTCGCGCGAACGAGCCTGTAAGCATTTGTAATTATAATGAAAAGGGCAAAGTGCGCACCAACTGCCGTATCGTAAACTTGTACCAAATCGAGGGTTTGGAACGCGTGCAGGTAACGGAAGCGAAAGCGGGGGATATCGTAGTGTTCTCCGGTATCGACGGTTTAAATATCGGGGATACGGTGTGCGAAGCGAGTTGTGTAGAGCCTGTGCAGTTTGTGAAAATTGAAGACCCGACCGTGGAAATGACGTTCTCTGTGAACGACAGTCCGTTTGCGGGTAAAGAAGGTAAATTCGTTACTTCCCGTCAACTCCGCGATAGATTGTATAAAGAGCTTTTGCGCGACGTTTCCTTGCGTGTATCCGACACGGAATATGCGGACAGTTTCCGTGTGTGCGGGCGTGGGGAAATGCACCTTGCTATTTTGATTGAAACTATGCGCCGTGAAGGGTATGAATTCCAAGTTTCAACACCAAAGGTGTTGTATAAGGAAATCGACGGTGTGCGTCACGAGCCTATCGAGCGTTTTGTGGCGGACGTGCCAGAAGATATGACCGGCCCCGTGTTCTCGGCAATGGGGAATAGAAAGGGAAATTTGGTGCAAATGACGGCGATTGGTTCGCGAATGCGTTTAGAATTCACCGTACCTTCCCGCGGTTTGTTCGGTTACAAGAGTGAGTTTTTGACGGACACCAAGGGACAAGGCATCATGAACACGATTTTCTATTCGTACGAGCCCTATAAAGGGGATATGCAACGCAGAAATACCGGTTCTTTGGTAGCGTTTGAAACGGGCGAAGCGGTTACCTACGGCTTGTTTAACGCGCAGGGCAGAGGCAATTTGTTTATTACGCCCGGTACGCCTGTGTACCAAGGTATGGTCGTAGGGTACACCAACCTTGCCGACGATATCAACGTAAACGTTTGCAAAACTAAGCATTTGACGAATACGCGTTCTTCGTCCAGTGACGACGCATTGACGCTGATTCCCGTTTCCAAGATGAGCTTGGAAGAATGCTTAGAATTTATTACCGACGACGAGCTTTTGGAAGTAACGCCCAAGTCCTTGCGCATTAGAAAACGCATTTTGGACAGCGAACTTCGCGCAAAGGCGAGATTTAGGGAAAAGAACGCAAAATAACTTAAACAACGCAAACATACGCCCCTTTCCGCGCGGAAAGGGGCGAAGGTGTGTTTTATAGACGTAGTACGCCCTAAAAAGCGGGGTGTATATTTCTTTCGCGCGCGTGCGTGCGCACATTTATATATAACGCGGGCAAATATGCGTATCTATGGTATAAAAGGGCGAAAAAATGGCAATAAAAAGAGCGCGGAAAAAATATTAAAAATTTTTTAAAAATTTGCTTTCAAACGCTTGACATAATATTGACTTATGTGATATTATAGGTAAGCTGTGTAATAATGCGGTGTATGGGTTGATGCGGGAAGTTACTGTAAATCCAAGGCTGAAGCCGTCTTGGCAGATAATTTCCGTTGACAAAAGTGGAAGCTTGACTTCTGCGACTAACCGAGGCTTTGCGTAAGGACGCTCGGGCAAAACAAGAGTGTTTTTATTTTGCAGACTACTTCGATACACACGGATGAGTTGACACGGTAAAATAAAATGTTAGTATAAACAGTAAAAGGAGTAACAAAAATGGCAGTACAAAAAATCAGAATTAAGTTGGCGGCATACGACCACGAACTCGTAGACGAAGCGGCAAGCCGCATCGTGGAAACGATGAAGAAGAGCGGTGCAAAAATCTCCGGTCCTATTCCCCTTCCCACGGAAAGAGAAATTATCACGATTCTTCGTTCCCCCCACAAGTATAAAGATTCTCGCGAACAATTTGAAATGAGAACGTATAAGAGAATCATCGACATCTATTCCCCCAACGCAAAGCTTCTTGATTCTATCCACCTTCCCGCTGGCGTAGACATCAAGATTAAGCTCTAATCATCAACAAGCCGAGAAATACTTTCAAAGGTATTCGAGAATAAAAATTTTAAGGAGTGAACTTTATCAATGAATAAAGCAATCATCGGTCGCAAAGTTGGTATGACCCAAATCTTTGCAGAAGACGGAAAAATGATCCCCGTCACGGTAGTGGAGGCAGGTCCCTGCCCCGTAGTACAGGTAAAGACGGTTGAAAACGACGGCTACGCTGCGTTGAAACTTGGCTTTATCGAAACGAGCGAAAAAGCGCTTACGAAACCCGAACTTGGTCAATTCAAGAAAGCTGGCGTTAAACCCCACAAAGTATTGAAAGAAATCAGAGTAGACAACGCGGAAACGTATGCGGTTGGCGCTGAAATCAAAGCAGACGTGTTCGCAGCTGGCGAAAAAGTAGACGTGTCCGGCGTTACGAAAGGTCACGGCTTCACGGGCGTAATCAAGAGATGGAATCAACACACCTTGAAGATGACGCACGGTACCGGCCCCGTACACAGAGAACCCGGTTCCATGGGTTCCATCAGTTCCCCTTCGAGAGTTTTCAAGAACAAACACCTTGCCGGTCAATACGGTGTGGAAAACGTTACTATCCAAAACCTCGAAATTGTGAAAGTGGACGTTGAAAGAAACGCAATCCTTATCAAAGGTGCGATTCCCGGTCCCAAGGGCAGCGTTGTTACCATAGCGAACAGCGTGAAGAGCAAATAAGGAGAGTGACTAACATGGCGGCAATTAAAGTATTGAATATGAAAGGCGCAGAAGTTGGCGAAATCGAATTGAACGATAACGTATTCGGCGTTGAGTATAGAGAATCTTTGATTCATCAAGCAGTTGTAACTCGTCTTGCTAACGAAAGACAAGGCACGAAATCGACGCTTACCAGAACGGAAGTTCGCGGCGGCGGTATCAAACCTTGGAGACAAAAAGGTACGGGTCGCGCTCGTCAAGGCTCCATCCGCGCTCCTCAATGGATTAAGGGTGGCGTTGTGTTCGCTCCGAAGTCTCGTGACTTCTCTAAGAAGATGAACGCAAAAGCTAAGAAAGCGGCGCTTTACTCGGCACTTTCCAAGAAAGTGGCTGACGGCGAATTCATCGTTATCGACGAATTGAAAGTATCCGCACCCAAGACGAAAGAAATGGCAGCTTTCCAAAAAGCGCTCGGTTTGAACAAAACGGCACTTGTTGTTATGGATAACGACGACGTGAACGTAATCCGCGCAGCGGCAAACCTTCCTAAGTTGGAAACGCTTCCCCTTGCACAGCTGAGCACGTACGAAGTTGTTGTAAACAATAAAATCGTTATGACGAAAGCGGCTGTTGAGAAATTCCAGGAGGTTAACGCGTAATGTTTGCAGAAGATATCATCTTGAAACCCGTCCTTACTGAAAAAGGTTACGACGGTATCGCGTCCAAGAAATATACGTTCTACGTAAAGAAAGACGCAAACAAAACGGAAATCAAATTGGCTGTCGAAAAACTTTTCGGCGTACAAGTTGCGAAAGTGAATACGGTTACCTGCAAAGGTAAGCTTAAGAGAATGGGTAGAAACGAAGGTTACACGCCCGACCGTAAAAAAGCAATCGTTACCTTGAAAGAAGATAGCAAAGCTATCGAATTCTTTGAGTCGTTGACTTAATCAGGAGGGTAGAATAACATGGCTATTAAATCGTATAAACCCACCTCGGCTGGTCGCCGTTTCGTTACAGTTTTGACGAACGATGACCTTACGAAAGGTGCTAAGCCCGAAAGATCGTTGATGCACGACCAACGCAAGAGCGGCGGCCGCAACAACATGGGTAGAATTACCACCAGACACATTGGTGGCGGCAACAGAAGAAAATATCGTATCATCGACTTCAAGAGACAAAAGGACGACATCGTTGCAACGGTTGCAAGCATTCAATATGACCCCAACCGTAGCGCACACATCGCACTTTTGGTATACGCTGACGGTGTTAAGAGCTATATCCTTGCTCCCGTAGGTCTCAACGTTGGGGACAAGGTTATGAGCGGTGCAAAAGCCGACATCAAAGTTGGTAACGCATTGCCCCTTGAAAACATTCCCGTTGGTACGATGGTACACAACATCGAACTTACCCCTGGTAAGGGCGGTCAAATTGCAAGAAGTGCTGGTATCTCCGCACAAATCATGGCAGTTGAAGGCAAGTATGCAACGCTTCGTATGCCCAGCGGCGAAATGAGATACGTACTCTTGAAATGCCGCGCGACCATCGGTCAAGTAGGCAACGTAGACCACGAACTTGTATCCCTTGGTAAAGCAGGTAAGGCAAGATACTTGGGTCAAAGACCTGAAGTACGCGGTTCGGTTATGAACCCCGTTGACCACCCTCACGGCGGTGGTGAAGGTAAATCGCCTATCGGTCATGCTGGTCCTTTGACGCCTTGGGGCAAACCCGCTCTCGGCTATAAGACGAGAAAGAAGAAGAATGCAACCAACAAGTTCATTCTTAAGAGAATTAACTAATCGGAGGATTGAAAAATGTCAAGAAGCGTTAAGAAAGGACCTTACGTCGAAGCGAAACTTTTCAGCAGAATTCAAGCAATGAACGAAGCAAACGAAAAGAAGGTTATCAAAACTTGGTCGAGAGCATCTACCATTTTCCCCGATTTCGTAGGACACACGATTGCTGTATATGATGGCCGTAAACACGTGCCCGTATACGTAACGGAAGATATGATCGGCTGCAAGCTCGGT
>JAZQWZ010000113.1:0-9254 GCA_045632625.1 Candidatus Scatosoma sp.
GTGCGGTTGAGATAAACGCTGAAAGCATCTAAGCGTGAAACTCGCTTCAAGATAAGGTATCCCTGAAGACCCCTTGAAGACAACAAGGTTGATAGGTCGGAGGTGTAAATGCAGCAATGTATTAGCTGACCGATACTAATAGGTCGATTGGCTTGATCTCAATGAAGAAGATTGAGAAAGAGCTTTACTATGAATCTTTACATTCGATAAAGAAAAATCTATAATTTTTACGAGCTTCAGATATGAAGAGAGGAGTTTGACTTTCGTGAGTTTGCTATGTAGTTGTTAGTCTTTGGGACTAAATACAAACGTGTATATGTAGATGCGGAGACGCATAGATATATAACCATAGCGGTGACGATGGCAAAGAGGATCCACCTGTTCTCATTCCGAACACAGAAGTTAAGCTCTTTTACGCCGAAAGTACTTACGGTTAACCGTTGGGAGGATAGGTAATTGCCGCTTTTCAAACAAAACCTTGTTCTGTCCGAACAAGGTTTTTTCTTTTGCGTTTTTTGTTTTTGATTGTGGATAAGAGAGATTGCATCTTTCCGCTTACGCTCCGTTCCAGAATGACAGGTGTCGTGGAAGAATGGGAGAGATTCTATCATTTCGCTGCGCTTCATTCCAGAATGACAAGTGTCGTGGAAGAATGGGCGAGATTGCATCTCTCCGCTTACGCTCCGTTCCAGAATGACAGGTGTCGTGGAAGAATGACAAGTGTGGACTGGAAGAACAAACAAATTGTCACTCTGGAACGAAGTGATAGAGTCTTGTAGATTGAAAATGACAGGCGCGGGGATAAAATGAAAAGTAAATTGTAAATGCGTGGAAAAAATTATAGAAAAGGGTTGACAAAATAAGGAAAGAGTAGTATACTATAATAAGATAGGTAAATTGCAAGGAGCGCGCTCCTTGTTTGTGTTTAAAAACACAAACAAATATACTTTATCAGTAGAAACAAAAGCGGTAAAAATGGGAAAATCCCAAAAAAAGGAGAATAAAAAGCATTATGAAAACACACAACAAAAAACGTGGTTTTACTATTGTCGAACTCGTAATCGTAATTTCCGTTATTGCGATTTTGTCGGCAGTATTGATTCCTACGTTCGTAGGCGTTGTTAGAAAGGCAAGATTGTCTTCTGATGAATCGGCTGTTGCCCACATGAATAAGTTTATCACGGTGGAAACTGTGGAAGATGTAAACAAGATTGACACGTTGGAAAAGCTGATTGATACGCTTGTTGAGCAAGGTATTGCGGCAGACGAAAACTTGAAACCCCTTTCTAAAGGACATAAATATTATTGGTTCTATCAAGAAGGTAAGTACAATCGTATCGTTCTTGTAAATGAAAAGAACGAAGTTGTATATCCCAAGGATGAAAAATTGGCGGCAGACTTTGCTGCTGCTCCTGATACAGATAAATTTAACCTTGAGGACGGTGTTATCTATATCGAACTTGAAACGGACGATAGAAAGGCAGTTGAAGAAGCATTGTCTATCGGTAGAGAAAATATTACACTTAAATCTAACATTCAATTGAAGAATGCAATCACTATTGAAGAAGGTGCAAATGTTACGCTTGATTTGGGGGGTAATAAATTAACAACATCTCAATCGAGCGGTAAAAGTAAATATTTGTATGTTAGCGATGGTGCAACGCTTACAATTAAAAACGGTACGTTTGCAGGTCGAGGTATTCAAGCGTATGACGGCGGGAAAATTGTTGTAGAAAATACAGCCGTAGTTAATTGTGTTGACGATAATGGTGGCGCAGCGTTTTGGGTAGACAAAGGCGCTACGCTTGAAATAAACGGTGGTACGTTTAAAGCAACCGGTGGTGATTATATCAACGATAAGGATGAAGATATAAACAAACTTATGTTGGAACCTGGTGTAATTAATAATAGTGGTACAGTAATTATCAATGGCGGTACGTTTAGTGCTGATAAAAGTGGCTGTTATGCTATTAATAATTCTGGCGATTTGACAATCAATGGCGGTACCTTCACAGCACTTCGAGGTGTATTGGCTAATGTTGGTGGTTCAGTAACAATCAATGGCGGTAAATTTGAAGCTGCTAGTGATACGAAGGCATGGACAGTATATACGAGTGGTGGTGGTACAATTGCAATCAATGCGGGCGAATTTAAAGGTAACCCTGCACATATTTTATGCGTAGATACGAGTGGTAAAATCACCGTAAAAGGCAACGATACCATCATTGCAGGTAAAAAATTGAGCGACGCAGATTTCGCAGCTCATATCGTTGCTTGCACAAGTTCGAATAATACAGTTACAGCGATTACTGGTGGTTACGAAATCACGAAATAGTTAAAAAATAAATTAAAAAAGCGGTGCAAAAGTGCATCGCTTTTTTTTGTCAAAAACCATATAATTTTATTTGTTTGTGTAAACGCTTGAAAAAAGTGAGATAAGACTTTGCACGAGTTTGAGAATAAATAGAAAAGAAAAACGACAATTTCTTGCTTAAAAATCACCTTTCAATGCGTACATGGGTATCTCATTTTTATCATTAATCGGGAAAAACGCTCATACCTATATATAGGCATATGATGCAAAAAGAAAAAAGTATACAAAAAATATGCAATGGGCATACTCTAATTAAGGAATAACCTTAAAGGAGTGTGCCCATGAATCCATTTAAAGAAAAAGCAGGAAAAATTGATAAACAGCTGCAAAACTGGCGGGAGATGTATCCCAAAGCGTACGATAAACGTACGGTTGACCCATACACGAAAACGCGTATCATTTTGATGAACGGTACGGAATTTGAAGCAAACTGGTTTTCTCATCAGTTTGCCCGCCACGTAAATGATAACGATTTGCGTCGTGATTTGGCGTTGACTCGTATGGTGGAAAAACAACAGCAATTAAAGGTAGGGTTGTTAAAGCCTGCCAATGAAAGCGTTTTGGAGCATACCATCGGCTATGAACAGCTCGCTGTGGATTTGACTGCGGAGCTTGCGCAAAGGGAATGCGATTGCGAAGTGAAAACGGCGCTGGACTTTGCGCTTTTGGAAGATTTTGACCATTTGTACCGTTATGCCAACTTGTTGGAAATGGATCAAGGTGTGGCGGCAGAACGTTTGGTTGGCGGTTATACGGAAATTATGCCTGGCCGACCGACGATTGCGCATCATAGGTATCCTATCGACAACGTAAAACGTTTTATCAATGCGAAAAAATCGGATACGCAAACGGTGCTTGCCACTATGATTATCACGGCGGCGGAACAGCAAACGATGAATTATTATATGAACGTAACGCCGTTTGCCTGCAACGATTTGGCAAGAAAGCTGTACCAAGAAATTGCGCTCGTCGAAGAAGAACACGTTACGCAATACGAATCGCTTATGGATCCCAACGCCACGTGGTTGGAAATGCTTTTATGGCATGAATATACCGAGTGCTATTTATACTGGTCATGTTATATGACGGAAACGGACGCGTATATCAAGGCACTTTGGGAAGAAAACTTGGAGATGGAAATCGGGCACTTGCATAAAGCAGCTGAACTTTTGAAAAAGTATGAACGCAAAGAGTGGGAAGAAGTGATTAAAGATCCTAAATTCCCTAAACCGCTTTCCTTGCACGAAAACGTGGACTACGTGCGTAAAATTTTGAAAAATACCGTACAATTCACATCGAATAAAGAAGATTACGTTTTGCTCAAAGATTTGCCAAAGGACGCCGATTTCTTCCGTTATCAGGACGTTATCAACGCGTCCACGCGCAGTGTGCCGTCGCACCAAGTGATTGAAACGTATATTTGCCGTAGAGGGATAGACTACCGCTACGAAATTGCACCAAACCCCGTGGAACAACTGCGTAACCGTCGTGACGATAACACGGACGTGGGCAGAAGACCCTGCGCTGCCGAAAGCACGGAATTTACCTGCAATAAATGCTAAAACGCTAACAAAAACCGCCTTCTCTGTTACGAGAAGGCGGTAAATCATTATGATACTTAATGCTTAATTTCCGTTAAGGTAAAGCTGTAATCGATGGTGTCGTTGGCGTCTAAAATTGCGCGCGTAAACTGTTCGTTCCAGGCGGTGTTGACTGCCAAAACAATAAATTCTTCACCGAAATTTATCGTCAATTTGTGTGTATCGCGGTCAAACACCATTGCGGTGATTTTTTTTATGTCGTAGGACGATTTGATGAACCCAAATTGCGTTGTTAACGTTTCTCCTGCTACCACGTATTGCGAACGGATAAACACGCATATAACGAATACAATGCAAAAGATGCAAACAGCGATTAAGAAGGGGTATTTGATTACGTCGTTAAAGCTTTTTACACCGAATTGAATTATGCGCCAAACGGACACGCCGATGCCAGCGCCGCAAAGCAACAATACGCTGATAATCAAAGCAAGCATCACAGGAGTAAATTTATAAGCGAAACGTTTAGCTTCTACGTTGTTTTTTATATCGTTTTTCTTTCCCATACGCTTATTATAACACGCTGAATAGAAAAAAGCAAGGATAAAAGCCAAAAAATATTTGTTTTATGCAAAATGTCATTTGATAAACTTGCAAAATTTTGCAAAAAAGTGTATAATAAAAAAGTTATGAGTACACAAGAACAAACCTTACAAATGCAAAATGCCGAACAAGCGGCGGCGGAACGCGAAAGAAAACAATACGTTAAAATGACGCAAACGCCTATCCCCAAGCTGGTTATTTCTCTGGGGATACCTACTATGCTTAGCATGATGGTAACTTCCCTGTATAATTTGGCGGATACCATGTTCTTATCTATGCTTGGGGAAGACAGTATTACAGCAGCGGTAAGCAACCTGCTTGCGCTCATGTCTATCATTCAAGCGGTAGGGTTCACGTTCGGTATGGGTAGCGGTGCTATCGTATCAAGATTGCTGGGTAAACGCGATAGAGAAGGCGCAAATAAAATGGCCTCCACTGCATTTTTCACTGCGGCGGCGTGTGGTTTATTTATATTTGCCGTCGGCACAATATTTATGACGCCCATGTTAAAATTGCTTGGTTCGGGCAATCAACCTGTATTTGGTTATTCCAAATTGTATGCGCGTTGGGTACTTATTTCCGCGCCCATTATGTGTATGTCGTTTGTTTTGAATAACGTACTGCGTGCAGAAGGCAAAGCTACGCTTTCCATGATAGGGCTTGTGGCGGGGGCAGTTGTCAATATAGGTTTAGACCCGTTGTTCATTTTTGTGTTCAATATGGGGATTACGGGTGCGGCGCTTGCTACTTGCATTAGCCAATGTATCAGCTTTGCTATCTTGCTTTCGATGTTCTTTATGGGTAAAACCATCGTGCGTTTGCGTTTTACTTACATTTCCAAAAAGTTTGCTACCTATAAGGATACCATATCTACCGGTTTCCCGTCCTTTTGCAGACAAATTCTCGCCAGCCTTTGCTCGGTATTTCTCAACAATGCCGCGCTGAAATATGGCGGCGATGCGGCACAGGCGTCCTTTGGCGTAGTACAAAAAGTGTTCATGCTTGCCTTCTCCATTTCGTTGGGTATCGGGCAAGGCTATCAACCTGTGCTGGGATATAATTACAGTGCAAAACGCTTTGATAGAGTGAAAAAATCATATATCTTCACTTGGGCGTTTGCAACTTCCTTAATGACGATGTTTGCTATTGTTTGCGGTATTTTTGCTCCTGCGATTATGCGTATGTTCTCTCTTTCCGCTCGTGCGACGGAAATCGGTACGCTGACGCTTCGTTTGCAATGTATGTGTATGCCGCTTTTACCGACCAACTTTATGGCAAGCGTTACTTACCAAGTAGTAGGAAATAAAATTTTTGCGGCGCTTTTAGCGATTTCCCGTCAAGGCTTATTCTATATCCCTGCGGTGCTTATTTTGCCTAGCTTTATGCAGCTTTTGGGTGTGCAAAGCAGCCAAGCAGTTGCCGATTTGTGCGCGTTTATCTACGCCATTCCATTTACAATTATGTTCTTCAATCACTTAAAAAAGCAAGTGGAGCTTGCGCAGGAAGCAGACGTGCCTACCTTAAAAGCGGCAGAAGTTTTGTCAAATGAATAGGGCAGGTATGCGTTGAAAATAAAATTAAGCGAAAAGGTGCTTCTTGCAAGTACCTTTTTCCGTTAAAAACATCTGCTTATTACGCTTGTGTAAAATGGTTAAATTTGCTTGACAATTTTTGAGAAAATGCTATAATAGAACTGTTGATAAATTTTTATACAAGGAGAAAAATATTATGGGACGTTTAGATGGAAAAGTAGCAATTATCACGGGCGGTAACTCGGGCGTAGGCGCAGCAACGGCGGAATTGTTCGCAAAAGAAGGCGCAAAAGTCGTTATTACGGCAAGAAGAGTTCCTCAGCTTGAAGAAGTAGCGGAAAAAATCCGCGCGGCAGGTGGCGAAGTGTTGCCTATCCCTTGCGACGTATCGAAAGTGGAAGCCGTAGAAGAAATGGTAGCAAAAGTAGTGGAAACGTACGGTCAAATCGACGTTTTGGTTAACAACGCAGGCGTTTTGGAAGAAGGTTTGAAACCCATCGATTGTTGCACGGACGAAGATTTGGAATGGGTTCTTGGCATTAACACGAAGGGCTGTTTATATTGCACGCGCGCGGTTGTCAAAGAAATGATGAAAACCAACAAAGGCTCTATCATCAATTTGGATTCCGTTGCAGGCGCGTTTGGTACGGGCGGTGCTTCGTACGTAACGAGTAAGGCGGCGGTAATCGGCTTGACGAAACACACGGCAATGCGTTTCACGGGTACGGGCATTCGTTGCAACTCCGTAAACCCCAGCACCATCATTACGCCGATGACGATGACAACCGATCCTAAAACGCTCAATCCCAACATGATGGGGCAAATGAACAAGCACATGAACTTGTCGGTAAGCCCTTGCATGCCCATCGACGTAGCGAACATTTTATTGTTCCTTGCCAGCGACGAATCGCGTGCAATCACGGGACAAGTGATCGTTTCCGACTTCGGCGCAACGCTGTAATCAAATAGTGAAAAACGAAAAACGCAGGTAAAAACCTGCGTTTTTTTCAACGACCTTACCGTGCCGACAAGGCACGTCACGGACGGGGAAGCAGCAAAAAAGACAGGACTTTATCCTGTCTTTTTTGCTGGTGAGCCTTAACCAACCTAAATCGAACCTTTTTGCATCAAGATACTGTATAAGCATAAGCCTCATAAGAAATACCTTCAGTTAAGGGCTTAGGTGTCGACACCGTGAAATCGACATACTCCGTTGATCCATACCCGCCACTCATATAAGGCATCTTAAACTTAATAGTATAAGTTGCGCTAGATGCCCCCAATTTTTTAATGCCTATACCAAATAAAGTCTGATTGTTAAAATTTTTAACAGTAGTTGACGATTCAAGTTTTACACGAAATCCTATCAGCTCATTTTCTTGATTTAATGTAACAGATTCTAAGGTGCAATGCACAAAACCTACCTCGCCTAAGCCATTTTTAACACGCGCGTTCGTTCTCACGGTGCTACAAATAACTTTCGACAATAAGAAGTCTTCCGTATACATATCATGGCAAATACTGCAAGTATATTTTCTTTCGCCTGCAACTGTATCGGTAGCATTTTTGCTTATCGTCTTCTTATAATCATGGTCGTCGGTTTTATCGATGCTTTCGTTGTAACTATTAGAACAAATAAAACATGTATGCGTTTTTATTCCTTCTTCTTTACAAGATGCTTCTTTGGTAACTTTTTCTGTGAACGAATGATTACCTGTTGGTGTAATTTCTTCATCATAAGAATCGCCGCACAAGGAACAAGTATACGTTTTAGATCCTTTTTCTCCACACGTTGCTTCTTTTCTAACTTCACTCGTATAAGAGTGTGAACAAGAAGAGGTTTTGGGCGAGTCTTCACTCGAATTGCTATTTTCATTGTTTCTACAAGCCGAAACGGATAGAATACAACAACAAGACAAACATAACGATAAAATCCTTTTAATAAATACTTTCATTACTATTTTCTCCTTTATTATTCACAATCCAAAAGTATTTCGATTAAATAAATCAAGCCGTTGCTATAAACTGTTTCGTTGCAACCTGCCTTTTCTTTTAATAAATCGCTTATTTCTTGCGTATCAGTTTTTGAGAAAACAGGCATTTTGTATTTTTGCAATAAATAAGAAACCAATTTACCAGTTCTTAATCTAGTTTCGATTTCTTCACAGCTTTCATAATTGTTTTTGTCAATTAAATCTAGCAAGTCGTAAATCAATAATTTAATATTGCTCTTTAACATAAAAAAACTCCAAAAATAAATTTTATACTCATATTATAATATAGAATATTCTATATGTCAAGTAAAATGATAGAATTTTCTATATAATATATAATATGGAAAATAATTTTAGTGAAATTTTAAGGGATTTTTTGGTTGAAAATAACTTAACACAAGTTTCTTTTGCAAAAATGATAGGGGTAAAACAAAGTCAAGTGAGCGAATGGCTAAAAGGCAAAGCGAAACCAGGGTATGACACGTTGAAAAGTATGGCGATAGCTTTTAATATTTCCGCGGATTATTTTTTAGGAATAAAAGAATATTGATAATATACGATAAAACGCAGGTAGGGCTTACCTGCGTTTTATCGTATATAAGTTATTTTATAAGAAGTTATAAGATTAAGAAAAGACTCGTACGGGGTAAATGATAATGAAATATTGCAAGCAATATGAAATAATTAAAAATTATGAAATTTTTGCTTTACAAAAATGAAATAAAATTTATGCCACTATATGCGCAAGCATATTTCGTATCCACAGGATATTTCATAATCCTATTTTTTGGTGACCCGTACGGGGGCTTGCCGTTTCTCGATATTGTGAAAGGGTGGTGGTCGCGCGCAAAGCTGTTCTTTGCGCTTGGTCGCGTTCAGGGCTACCTATCGCCCTTCACTTAACTCGCCCCTAAAAAGCATTATCAATGCTTTTCTTAACGGGCAGCTTGGCTTAACCGCTTGAAAAAATCAAGCGCTTTTCGCTCACCACCTTATCGCGCGCCTACAAGTCGAGTCCCGTACGGTCTTACATACAGCAAAAAAGGACAGGCGTTTTGCCTATCCTTTTTTGCTGGTGACCCGTACGGGACTCGAACCCATGTTACCACCGTGAAAGGGTGGTGTCTTAACCGCTTGACCAACGGGCCGGTTATTTATATTAAAAACGATGTTTACGTGTATTTGCATGGTAGCGGCGATGAGATTCGAACTT
>JAZQWZ010000114.1:0-18980 GCA_045632625.1 Candidatus Scatosoma sp.
TGCTTAACGTTTGCTTTTACTACTTTGAAGAAAGGCATTTCTTTCCAAATGCTTTCCGCGATTTGTTTGGGCGTACCGATTGCCGCAACCGCTTCCTGCTCGCTCATACCGTCTTCCACGCGCTCGTCAATCATTTCGCCGTAAAAATCAATGGTTTTGTCGATATCTTCCTGCGGTAACCCCGCAAGCCGTTCGTTCAGCTCCACAAAAAAATCATATCTATCCATTTTTAACTCTCCTTTGCCACAAATTGATAAATGGTCAAAAGCTCTTTCCACTCTTCCTTAAATTCCTGAATACGCTTTTTCCCTAAATTTGTAATACGATAATATTTCCGCAACCGCCCATTGTGTTCAGACGAACGCACCGTCAAAAGCTCCGCCGTTTCCAAACGTCGCAAAATGGGATACAGCGTCGATTCGCTTATATCCAAGTACGGCTTTATATCCTTGATAATCTTGTAGCCATACGATTCTTCGTCCTTAATTGCCGCTAATACACATACGTCTAGCAGTCCGCGTTTCATTTGAATATCCATAACAATACCACCTTACGCATTATACTATACAATACATAGTATATGTTTGTCAAGTGTTTTTTGAAAAATTTTTGAAATTTTTGGCTTTGTCACGGAAGATGGTTGATTTATGCAAAAAATACTTTTTGGCGGTTTGATGAGAAAAATACAAGAAAGACAAGTATTTTGTGAGGGCGCATACCCCCAGCGGTCTGTAACCGAACAAAACACGTAGTATTTTGCAGTATTTTTCCATCAAAAATCAACCAAATGATGTGATAGAGCCAATTTTTTAACAACGAAAAAAACCGCTGTTTCTTCGCACGGAAAAAACAACGATTTTATACATTATTATATATAGATATTTTTTGCGTTATAAAAGCGTCAATTGTATACCGACTACGCCGTATTTTTTTTGTTCCTCTTTCGAATAATAGCGTTGCATATCGGCAGGCGATGCCGTGGCTATATCCGCATCCGTATAACCGCATTGTAAAAGCGGTAAATTGTTATACAATTCTTCAAAGGAAGCAAAAACGTGAAGCGCAACAACACCGCAAAGGAGCGTTTTTTTATCAAGCGTGTTTGTAAATTCGATTTTGTCTCCTATACAAATCGCTTTGCGCTTTTCATCGTACAAACGAAGCTCTATGGTTTTTACACCGCTTTTTATCATTTGAAAGGGCTTTTCTTGCAAACGCATACTATGTTTCATGGCATTTTCTCCTTCAACGTAGTAACCGAAGAAACAAGCATACGGCGAAGTTCTATGCATTTTTTTTGAAAATCTTCAAATTCCGTTTTAGAAATATTATTCACTTCAAATAAAAGTTCAAGCCAATATTCGCTTTCGTTACATTCTTTGAGCGCTATTTCAAATTTAGAAATGAAATCCTTTGTACCTTGTGCATACTGCGCTTCATGAACATTTGCACCGATAGAAGTTCCACTGCGTAGAAGTTGATTTATTAAAGAACCTTCTACGCCTTTATGTTTAAGCATTCTGCAAAGGAAGATAATATTTTTCGCAAAATCCTTTGCCTTTACTCTTAATACGCTGTCTGCCATAAAGCTCCCCCCAAATCTAAAACTTGGCGAAGCCAATCATAACTTGCCATAGGCAATTATAACTGATAACTCGTTTCGCAGACGAAAAAATGTAAGTTATGAGTTTAGAGTTATGAATTCGGCTACGCCAAATGTTATGATATGTCCATTTTTGCGAAACGGTCATAGTTAAGTTTTGCTATGCAAAACTCATTCCCATTCAATCGTTCCAGTAGGCTTCGGCGTTAAATCGTACAACACACGGTTGATACCGTCTACTTCATTGACGATACGGCTGGTAACCTTATGTAATACAGCGTAAGGAATTTCTTCAATCGTTGCCGTCATCGCATCAACGGTGTTTACCGCGCGAATAATCGCGGGCCAGCCCTCGTAACGGCTGTCGTCTTTTACGCCTACACTCTTCATATCGGGCACGGCGATGAAATATTGCCATACCTTTTCCGCAAGACCGCAGTTGTCAAATTCTTCACGCAAAATAGCGTCTGCTTCGCGCAAAGCGTGTAATCTATCGCGCGTGATCGCGCCCAGACATCTTACACCCAAACCAGGACCGGGGAAAGGTTGACGGTATACCATCGCGTGGGGCAAGCCAAGCGCTTCGCCCACTACGCGCACTTCGTCCTTAAACAAAAGCTTCAAAGGTTCTACCAGTGCAAAGGACAAATCTTCGGGAAGTCCGCCTACGTTGTGGTGGGATTTTACCGCTTTTTTACCTTCCGCTTGTTTAATGCTTTCCAAAATATCGGGGTAAATCGTGCCTTGTGCCAAGAACTCGATACCAGCCAGTTTTCTTGCTTCGTCCGCAAACACGTTGATAAATTCTTTACCGATGATTTTTCTCTTTTGTTCGGGATCGCTTACGCCGTCTAAAAGCGACAAGAAACGATCGGTTGCGTCTACGTAAATCAAGTTTGCGTCCAGCTGATTTTGGAAAAGCTCGACAACGTTTTCCGATTCGTTTTTACGCATTAAGCCGTGGTTTACGTGTACGCAAACGAGTTGTTTGCCGATGGCTTTAATCAAAGGCGCCGCCACTACCGACGAATCCACACCGCCCGACAAGGCAAGAAGTACTTTTTTGTCGCCTACTTGCTTGCGTACAAGCATCACTTGTTCGTCGATAAATTGTTCTGCTAATGCTTTGGTATTGATGCGCGCCATACTTTCGGGGCGCAAATTGCTGTTCATATCCATAAAACTTTCTCCTGTCAAATATACTGCTTGATGGCTTGCATCAATTCCCCGTAGTTTTCAAAAGCGGGAATATCGGGATTGTCCGCTTTGATTTTGTCTGTCGTGCGGAACAAAAATCCTGCCTTGCTATTTTTAATCATAGCCAAATCGTTGTAGCTATCTCCACACGCCACCGTTTCGTAGCCCATCGCTTGCAGGGCTTTTATCGTGGTGTATTTAGAGTTCTCCACACGCATTTTATAATCGGTTATCATGCCATTTTCATCGACAATCAACTCGTTACAAAACAGCGTGGGATAGCCAAGCTTTTGCATAAGCGGCATGCCAAACTGCGTAAAGGTATCGCTGATAACCACCGCTTGAGTCATGGAACGCAACTCGTCTAAAAATTCTTTTGCGCCTTCGAACGGTTGCATACCGCTGATAATTTCTTGAATTTCCTTTAAACCCAAATTATGTTCTTTCAAAATGCCGATACGCCATTTCATAAGCTTATCGTAATCGGGTTCGTCGCGCGTCGTGCGCGAAAGTTCGGGAATGCCGCTTGCCTTGGAAAACGCAATCCAAATTTCCGGCACTAAAACTCCCTCTAAATCCATACAAACAACTGTCATCATCTTTCTCCGTTAGTGTTGCGTATAGTTAGGCGCTTCCTTGCTGATAGAAATATCGTGAGGATGGCTTTCAATCAAGCTTGCGTTTGTGATGCGTACAAATTCCGATTTTGTGCGCAATTCTTCGATGGTTGCTTTACCGCAATAGCCCATACCCGAACGCAAACCGCCTTTGAGCTGATAGATAACTTCCGCTACGCTGCCGCGATAAGGCACTCTGCCTTCCACCCCTTCGGGTACGAATTTTCTCGTGCCTTCTTGGAAATATCTATCGCTGCTACCTGCCGCCATTGCGCCAAGCGAACCCATACCGCGGTATACCTTGAAGCTTCTGCCTTGGTACAATTCCACTTCGCCTGGGCTTTCCAGTGTACCCGCAAGAAGCGAGCCGACCATAACCGCGCTTGCGCCTGCCGCCAACGCCTTTACGATGTCGCCGCTGTATTTAATACCGCCGTCTGCGATAATTCTCTTGCCGAGCTTGTCCGCTTTTTCCGCACAATCCATAACTGCCGTCAACTGCGGTACGCCGATACCTGCAACGACGCGCGTCGTACAAATAGAACCGGGGCCGATCCCTACCTTAACTACGTCCGCGCCCGATTTTATAAGCGCTTCCGTAGCAGCCGCCGTTGCTACGTTGCCGGCTACAAGCGTCACGCCGGGGAACTTACTTCTAATTTCTTCCACGCGTTTCAAAACGCCTGCGGAATGGCCGTGCGCTGTGTCGATAACGATAACGTCCGCACGTGCTTCTACAAGTGCAGCAATACGTTCCATCGTACCGCCTGCCACGCCTACCGCCGCGCCGACGAGCAATCTACCGTTTTCGTCACGTGCGGAGTTGGGATATTGAATGGATTTTTCAATATCTTTGATGGTGATAAGCCCTTTCAAATAGCCGTTTTCGTCTACGATCGGCAATTTTTCAATTCTATGCTTACCCAAGATTTTTTGCGCGTCGTCAAGCGAAGTGCCTACGGGCGCGGTAACCAAGCCCTCTTTCGTCATAATGTTGGAAATGGGTTGTTCGTAATCGTTTTCAAAACGCAAATCGCGGTTGGTTAAGATACCGACAAGCTTGCCTTCCTTGGTAATAGGCACACCGCTAATGCGGTATTTTTCCATAAGCGCCAACGCGTCTTTCACAAGATTATCGGGCGCCAGGAAAAACGGATCGGTAATAACGCCGTGTTCGCTGCGTTTTACCTTATCCACGTGCGACGCCTGTTCTTCAATGGACATATTTTTATGTATAATACCGATACCGCCTTCACGTGCCATAGCAATCGCCATGCGGCTTTCGGTAACCGTGTCCATTGCCGAACTCATCAACGGCAAATTCAAACTAATCTTATCAGAAAGCTTGGTCTTCAAAGATACGTCGTTAGGCAACACGTCCGATTTTTGCGGAATTAACAACACGTCGTCAAACGTAAGCCCTTCTTTGACAATTTTACTGCTCATAACTGCTCTCCTTATATGGTAACTTAAAAATTTTTATCCGTAATATAAAGTAAAATGGACGCATTGCCGCGTGGCAACAAATCCATTTTATCCGTTTGTCAGCGCGAGCAAAATCTTGCCAAGATATTCGCTATCTTCGTCTGCAAGTTCGCCTTTGCTTATTTCATTCATTTTCCCAACCACCGCATCTACGGTCTCTTTATCCCCTTTCATTTTAGCGCGCAAACCAACCGCCGCCAACGCGTTGTTTTTCGGAAAGCTGTTTTGTACCCACGCGCTTGCCGTATCCACCGCTTGTTGTTTTTCCCCAAGTTCATATTTCGCCAAGCATACCTTGCCGCATACGTATTGTGCATACCCACCGTCGCTTTGCGTTTGTTCATCCAGGCGCGCGCAATATGCCGCAAATTCGTTATCCGTAAGCAATTTCGTACCGCACGCGTCAATCTTTTTCGCATCGTCAAGCCCGATAGCGACTTCCGTTGCATAGGCGATGAAATAGATATCCTTATCATCTCCATACAAAGCGTACGCACGCTTGGCGTTACGAATACTCGCTTTATCCATGCCCAAATCGTACGTAATGCGCATCATAGTAGAGGGAAACAGGAAAGACAAGGCTACTACGATTGTGCAAGACATAATTAATATCGCCGCCAACGTACTTAAAACGGCACGCAATATCACTTTGTTCACGCGCATAAGCCCTTCCTCCCCATAGTATTTATATTATTTTATCATATTCAAATAAAAAAAGCAAGAATATGAACAATTTTTTTTGTCATGTTTTTTATCTTTTTTTAATATATTAAAAACATGAACGATTTTTCTTTATCTTTTTGCTCATTTTTACATAAGAAACTGCGAACGAAGCTTTGTACGTTGCTCGCGCTCCTACTTGCCCTTTTCTGCTTACCGTTTTTTAGCGGTTGTACGAAAAAGGTGGATTATTTTTCTTACGTTTCCGAACTGAGAAATAACGTGTTTTTATATAAGGACGACAATTTCTCTTTGCGCGCGTATTCCTTGACCAAGGAAAGCCCCTATGCAACGGACGGAATTGTTTCCAAGCTGCATACACGCACGGAAATCCGCTTAATCGCGCCGTCGGGTGAACAGACGTATTGCATATATTTCTCGTTAGCTGGTACAGAATACGGCGGAGAAATGTCGTTTGATAACGTAAAAAGTGAATATTACTACGCTTGTCCTGTGGACGTAAGCAGTTGCACGGAGTTGCCGTTACGCCTTGTTTGCGGCACAAGTGAACATACATACACGGCAAAATCGGTATTGACCAGCGATACAGTCCCCCCCAAGCAAGCACTTGCACTGCTGGTAGAAAAGGAAAAAGATTTTTTTGATAGCCTGACGGATAAATACGGTTTTGCAGGGGAAATTCATTTACGGCTTTTATACGAAGAAGCACCCTATTATTACGTTGGCGTAACCGATAGGCAAGGTAATGTAACTGCCTTTTTAATCAATGCCGTCAGCGGACAAATTCTTGCCAAAAGACAATCGTAACTGCCTTATTCTCCTATCTCTTTCCATAATGGAAAGCCCACGGTTTTTATGCCGTGGGTTTTCTTTATTTCGTCATTTTTTCTTGTTTTACTTTGTGGTCGATTACGTGTCGGGAGGCAAGCTCGTCGTACACTTCGTCTAAGGTAATACCCGATTGCACCATCATCACCATAACGTGATACGCCAAATCGGCAATTTCGTACACCGTTTCCTTTTTATCTTCCGCTTTTGCGGCGATAATTACTTCCGTGCTTTCTTCGCCTATCTTTTTCAAAATTTTATCCAAACCCTTTTCAAAAAGATAGGTGGTATAAGACCCCTGCGGCTTATCCTTTTTTCTGCCAAGCAACATTTCGTATAAACCGCGCAAGGAAAATTCCGTTTTTGCTTCATGGACGTACAAGGGACAATGGAAACAGCTCTCTTTGCCTGTATGGCAAGCGGGGCCATCCTTTTCCACCTTTACCACCAACGCATCCTTATCGCAATCGGCTGTAATGGAAACGACGTGTTGATAATTGCCGCTCGTTTCGCCTTTTAACCAAAGCTCGTTTCTACTCCTGCTCCAAAAACAGGTAAGCCCTTTTTCCATCGTGATTTGTAAGCTTTGCTTATTCATATAAGCAAGCGTAAGTACGTCGCCCGTTTTCACGTCGACCACGATTGCGGGTATCAGCCCTTTTTCGTCAAATTTTAATTCATCGATTTTTACCATAATATTCTCTCCTATGCGTTACAAACGCACGTTAATTCCGTCCGCTTTTAATTGCCATTTTAAGGCGGGAATAGCGATTTCCCCAAAGTGGAAAATAGATGCTGCAAGCCCTGCGTCAATCGTCGGCAACGCCTTGAAAAGCTGCGTAAAATGCTCCGCCTTGCCTGCGCCGCCCGACGCGATTACGGGTACGTTTACCGCGTTTACAACCGCCTCTAAAAGGGGCAAATCAAAGCCGTTTTTTACACCGTCCGTGTCCATGGAATTGACCACCACTTCCCCTGCGCCGTCGCCCACACAACGTTTAATCCATTCTACCGCGTCCATACCGGTATCTTCCCTGCCGCCTTTGGCGAACACGTGAAATTTACCGTTTACGCGTTTAATATCCGCGGAAATAACTACGCATTGATCTCCGTATTTTTGCGCCGCTTCCTTGATGAGTTTGGGGTTGGCAATCGCGCCTGAATTGACGCTTACTTTATCCGCGCCGCAAGAGAGCACACGCTCGAAATCTGCCACGCCGCGTATACCGCCGCCTACCGTTAAAGGAATAAACACCGATTGCGCCGTTTCGCGCAAAATATCCGTAAAAATATTTCTGCCTTCCGCCGACGCCGTAATATCGTAAAACACCAACTCGTCTGCGCCGTTGTTTGAATAAAATTTAGCAAGCTCCACGGGCGACGCCACGTCTTTTACGCTTTGAAAATTGACGCCTTTGACTACCTTTCCGTTACGCACGTCCAAGCAAGGAATAATTCGTTTGGTTATCATTTCGCCACCTGTATCGCCTGTTGTAAATCTATCGCGCCGATATAATACGCTTTACCGATAATTGCGCCGTATACGTTATCCTTGGCAAGTGCGCGCACGTCGTCTATCGATGAAACGCCGCCCGACGCAATCACTTGCAAGGGGTATTTTTCCGTAAGCGTTTTATAAAGCTGCACGTTTGCGCCTTTCATTGCTCCGTCTTTGGAAACGTCTGTACAAATAATTGTTTTTACGCCCAAAGCCACCATTTTTTGCAAAAATTCATCCAGCGAATACGCCGATTTTTCCAGCCAGCCCTTAATGGCGATTTTGCCGTCCGCCACATCCGCGCCTACCGCAATTTTGTCACCGTATTTGTTAATTGCCGCTTTTAAAAATTCTTCATCCTGCACCGCCGCCGTACCGATAATCACGCGCGCCGCGCCTGCTTGAATATACGCGTCGATTGTTTGCATATTGCGGATACCGCCGCCAATTTCCGCTTGCAAGCCCGTTTGCGAAACAATGTCTTTGACTACGTTAAAATGTACGGGTCGTCCTTGCTTTGCGCCAGCCAAATCGACAAGATGCACCCACGCAGCGCCCGCTTTTTCAAACTGCTTTGCCACCGCCACGGGATTTTCGTTATACACCGTCATTTGCGCGTAATCGCCCTTATACAAACGCACGGCTTTGTTGTCAAATAAATCAATCGCAGGTAAAATAATCATACTTTCTCTCTTTAAATCACGCCTGACAAAACGCGCGTAAAATAGCCAAGCCCACGTCACCGCTCTTTTCGGGGTGGAATTGACAGCCCATCACGTTACCGCTTGCCACCGCCGCCGTCAACATTTTGCCGTATTCGGTCGTAGCAATCACGCTTTCGTCGCAATTAGTTGCAAAAAACGAATGCACAAAATAGGCGCAATCGCCTTCCTTTAATTGCGAAAATAAAAAATGTTTTTTGGGAAAATATAAACCATTCCAACCGATATGCGGCACTTTTAGGCTATCGTTTATATACCCTTTCATAGGTATGACATCGCCCTTGATAAGACCCAAGCCTTGATGCTCGCCATATTCAAAACTTCTTTCAAACAAAAGCTGCATACCAAGACAAATACCCATAATAGGCTTACCCCGCTTTGCTTGCGCTTTCACTACTTCACCAAGCCCCGTATCTTGCAGCTTTTTTATGGCATCGGCAAACGCGCCCACCCCAGGCAAAATAATTTTATCCGCACTTTCTATTACGTTTTTATCCGCAGTTACCACTGTATCCGCGCCGATTTTCGCAAAGGACGAACGCAGGGAAAATAAATTCCCTACGCCGTAATCGACAATGGCTATCATATACAAAACTCCTTACAAAACGCCTTTCGTGGACGGAACCAAGTGCTTTTTGCTTTCGTCGATTTTCGTAGCCGCGCCAAGCGCGCGCGCTACCGCCTTGAAAGAACCTTCGATGATGTGGTGCGCATTTTTGCCTGCGAGCTGCTTTAAGTGCAAAGTGAGTTTGCCTTCTCGTACGAGTGCTAAGAAAAATTCTTCGCAAAGCTCGGTGTCAAAATCCCCCACTTTTTCCCATTCAAATTTTAAATCGATTGCCGCATAATCGCGTCCTGAAACGTCCAACGCCGCCATAATAAGCGTTTCGTCCATAGGTAAAATGATATCGCCGTAGCGTACGATACCCTTTTTATCGCCAAGCGCTTGCACAAGCGCCTGTCCAAGCGCAATCGCAACGTCTTCTACCGTGTGGTGATAATCCACGTGAATATCGCCGTTACAATACACCTCTAAATCATAGCCCGCGTGCTTGGCAAACAGCGTGAGCATATGGTCCAGAAATCCGCAACGCGTGTTGATCACGCTGTTGCCCGTCCCATCCAAATTGAGCGTTAACTGAATGTCTGTTTCCGCTGTTTTTCGTGTAATTTTACCTATTCTCATACCTTTTTCTCCGCTAAAATTCCCTTTACTGCTGCTAAAAATGCGTCCATTTGTCTAAGCGTGCCGATACTTACGCGGTTATACGCCGCCGTGCGTTCGCCTTTGAAATGACGCACGAGCACACCGCGTTCTTTCAATTTTTGATACAGTACTTCTCCGTCGATTTCGTCTGATTTCACAAACAAAAAGTTGGTTTTTGACGGCAACACTTCAAAGCCCATTGCTTTGAGCTTTTCCGCTGTATAAGCACGGTTTTTCACGATAATGTTGCGTACTTTTTTATAATGGTCAAGCTCATGCAGCGCCGCAACGCCCGCCGCCATGGTAACGGCGTTTACGTTGTAGGGGTTGGTAGAATATTTAATAGTATTTAAATCGGCAATCAAACTTTCACTGGCAATACCAAGCCCCAAACGTGCGCCGGCAAGTCCACCCGATTTGGAAAACGTGCGCGTAATTAAAAGATTGTCATATTTATCAATCAACGGCAAGCACGTTTCGCCGCCGAAATCAACGTACGCCTCATCAATAACCACTACGTTATCGGGATTATTTTTGACAATTTCTTCTATTTGCGCTCTTGTAAGCGCTTTACCCGTCGGGGCGTTGGGGTTGGCGATAAACACCGTACCGCCTGCTTGAAAATATTGCGTAGGGTCGATAGAAAAATCGCCCGTCAAAGGGATAATTTTCTTTTCCACACGGTATAAATCGGCAAATACCGAATAAAAACCGTAGGTCAAATCCGCAAACACCGCAGGCGTTGTTTCATCGCAAAACGCCATAACTGCAAAGTTCAAAATTTCATCCGAACCATTGCAAGGTAAAATTTGCGTAGGCTTTACACCAAGTACTTTCGCCGCGCTTTCCACAAGCGTGCCACACGTTGGATCGGAGTATAAGTTCGTACCTGCCCCTGCCGTTTGCATTGCTTGCACTACCGATTTAGGCGGCGCAAACGGCAATTCGTTGGTGTTCAGCTTGACGTACTTTTTATCTCTGGGCTGTTCGCCCGGCACGTATGCCTGTAAGCCGTCGAATTTTGCTGAAAAATATTTACTCATCTTGTTTTCCCCTACGGGCAAGCGCGCTTTTTCCGTGCGCCTGTAACCCTTCCTTATTTGCAAAGAGCGCTACCTTATCGGCAACCTCATCAAGCGCATCCTTTGTATAGTACGCAAATTGCGATTTTTTCACGAAATCATCTACGGAAAGCGGCGAAGAGAATTTCGCCGTACCGCTTGTCGGCAACGTGTGATTAGGCCCTGCAAAGTAATCTCCAAGCGCTTCGGGGCAATATTTTCCAAGAAAAATAGAACCTGCGTGCTTGATTTTATCTAAATAGTCAAACGGCTCGTCCAAGCAAAGCTCTAAATGCTCGGGTGCGATTTCGTTGGCAATATCAATCGCGGAAAGTATATTTTCCGCAACGATGATTTTGCCGTTATCGTCAATGGATTTTCGGGCAATTTCGCTACGCGAAAGCAAGGGGATTTGTTTTTCCAACTCGATAGAAACGCTTTGCGCAAACGCATAGCTGTCCGTTACAAGCACGGCACTTGCCATTTTGTCGTGTTCCGCCTGCGAAAGCAAGTCCGCCGCGATACAGCTTGCGTCGTTTTTATTGTCCGCTACGATTAATATCTCGCTGGGACCTGCTATCATATCAATAGACACTTTCCCAAACACCTGCTTTTTCGCTTCGGCAACGAATGCGTTGCCAGGACCAACGATTTTATCTACCTTGGGTATGCTTTCCGTACCATAAGCAAGCGCCGCAACCGCTTGCGCACCGCCTACCTTGAATATCTTATCCACACCCGCTATTTTCGCCGCTACCAACACGTTTTCGTTTACGCCGCCTTGCTTATTCGGGGGCGTTACCATCACGATTTGTTCACAGCCAGCAATTTTCGCGGGAATGGCATTCATGAGTACCGTAGACGGATACGCCGCCGTACCCCCGGGTACGTATAAGCCCACACGTTCAATGGGCGTGATTTTTTGCCCGATTACTATGCCGTTTTCTTTGCGCAACGTAAAACCGTCGCGTTTTTGTTGTTCGTGAAAAAAACGAATATTTTCCGCTGCTTCTTTGAGCACTGCGATAAACGCTTCGTCAGCCTTTTCATACGCCGCGTCTATTTCTTCCATGGTTACTTCTAAGCAATCCAAACGCACTCCATCAAATTTTTCGGCGTACGCTTTGAGCGCCGCGTCCTTATTTTCAATGACGTTCGCTATAATTTCCGCAACAATATTTTCCACGCTTGCCGTGGGGTTGTTTCTTGCGAATATTTCTTTGGGCGATACTTCGCCGCATTGCAAAATTTTAATCATACTTTTCCTTATCTTTGCTTAATCAATCAATGCGCCTACTTTTTCCACAAGCGTTTCGATCTCTTTCGTTTTAAACTTAAAGCTTGCCTTGTTAGCAATCAAACGCGCGCTAATCGGCGCAATAGTTTCCACCACTTCCAAATTATTTTCCACCAGTGTTTTGCCTGTTTCCACAATATCGACGATTACGTCGGAAAGCCCTAAAATGGGCGCAAGTTCAATAGAGCCGTTCAAATGAATGATATCGATTTCCCTGCCCTTTTTGGCATAAAACGCCTTTGCCGTGCGTGCAAATTTCGTGGCTACTTTGAGCGTAGTATCCCCATCGTCGTGGAAACCCTTTTTCGCGGCGACTGCCATACGGCAAACGCCCGTTTTTAAATCCAACAGCTCGTACACGTCGGGAGCGTATTCTTCCAAAATATCCTTACCACAAACGCCGATATCCGCCGCGCCGCGTTCCACGTAAATGCTTACGTCGGACGGTTTCACCCAAAAATAGCGCACGCCTTTTTCCGCGTTTTCAAAAATAAGCTTTCTATTTTGTTCTTTTATAGACGGACAGGCATACCCCGCTTTTTCAAACGTAGCATATACCTTTTCGCCAAGCCGTCCTTTGGGCAACGCAATATTAATCATTCCGTCAATCCCCCTTTCTCAAATCGATAAGCTCGCCGCAGCGCACGCCGCTTGCTTGCGTTTGCGCGCTTACGCTTTTGCCGCTTTCCACCGCTTGTTGCACGGTGGTTTGCAAAAGTGTTAAAGGCGTGTTTGCATCATATAAAACCAGCACGTCCACATCGGTGTTCGCCTTGCTTGCGTGCATATTTTCCAGCAAATCCAAATACACGGCAAAGCCGATTGCACCCGTTTTTTTGCCCATGCGTTGCATCAAGCCATCGTATTGACCGCCCGAAAGCACGCCTTCCGCCACGCCTTCGACAAAGCCCTTAAATACGATACCGCTGTAATACTTCATATCGTTGACTACGGAAAAATCCAAACGGATTTTATCGGCAAACTGCGTAGTTGCTAACAAATTGCATACAGCTTGCAATTCCTCAAAAGCCGATTTTGCTACGCCCGATACAAGCGGCTTGATTTTTTCAAGCACTTCATTAGGTTTGCCGTACGTTTTCACCAAAGTTAAAAGCGTTTGCATTTTTTCTTGCGGAACGCCGTATTCTTGGCAAAGCGCAGCCGTTTCATGCAAATTCTTTTCAGCAATTTTTTTCATAATTGTATTTTGCGCTCGAACGCTAACGCCTAAATCAGCAAGCACCGCCGACAAAATACCCAGATGAGAAACGTCCAAAACAAACGAAGGGGAAATTTCCTTTAAACTTGCCGCCGCCAAATACACAGTTTCGTACAATGCATATACGGACGTATCGCCGATGCGTTCTAAGCCCACCTGCATCCATTCTTTAAACTGTTTGGTCGCGCCCGAAATGCGGTACACGTTTTCGTGGTAAAATACTTTTCTAACCCCATCGCCTGCATTTTTTATAATGGACAGCGTTACGTCGGGTTTGAGCGCAAGCAATTTTCCATCCGTATCGTTGAACGTAATAATACCGTCGCTTACAAGAAAATCCTTGTTGGCAACGTATAAATCGTACGCTTCAAATTTACTCATTTTATACGGCAAATACCCGTATTGTTTATAAAGAGCGCGCAAAGCAAATGCTACTCTTTCTTCCGTTTTCATAATCGTTTGGGACATACTTGTTCCCCCTTTTCGTTACTCTTCTATCTTATGAATGAAAATCCCACTGCGTAATTTAGGCTCAAACCAAGTGGATTTCGGTGGCATAATTTCGCCTGCGTCTGCAACCGAGGTCAACTCGTCCATGGTTACGGGATACATAGAAATTGCCGCAACCGCGTCCTGTTGACAACGCGTTTCCAAATACGCAAGTCCGCGAATTCCGCCCACGAAATCAATGCGTTTGTCCGTTCGCGGGTCGTGAATGCCGAGCACGGGTGAAAGTAAATGTTTTTGTAAAATGGCGCAATCTAATCTATCCGCCGCCTTTTCCGCTTGGCAAATTTCTTCGCGCAGCTGCACCTTGTACCACGCGCCGTCCACGTACAATCCAAGCGTATGGGGCGCGTCGGGACGGTATTGTCCCGCGCCTTGGTATTTTTCCACCCTGCCGAGCGCGGTTTCCACCGCCGATAAAAACTGTGTTTTATCCATGCCGTTTAAATCACGAAGCAGGCGGTTATAATCAAAAATTTTCAAGCTATCTGCAGGAAAAATTACCGATAGAAAAAAGTTAAATTGTTCCGTACCGTCAAAATCGGGGTTTTGCTCCCTGCGCATCAAGCCCACCTTAACCGCCGAAGCCGCGCGGTGATGTCCGTCCGCGATATACAATGCATCGACGCCTTCAAACGCGGCTTGAATGCAATCGTCTATTTGCTTCGACGAGCTTGCCCAAACTACGTGCCCGATACCATCGTCAGCTACAAAATCGTAAAGCGGTATTTTTTGCGTTTCGCTTGCAATAATTTCGTCCAACGCCTTGCACGTTTTATACGCAAGGAAAATAGGCCCCGTTTGCGCTGAGCAGGTGTCTACGTGACGAATTCTATCCTGTTCTTTATCCGCACGGGTAAGCTCATGCTTTTTGATTTTTCCATTGAGGTATTCGTCAATACTGGCGCAGGCAACGATACCCGTTTGTGCCCTACCGTTCATTACTTGGCGATAAAAATAAAACCGCGGTTGCTTATCCTGCACGTACACGCCGCTTTGTTCCAGCACGCGCAAATTGTCCGCCGCCTTTTGATACACGGCGTCGTCGTACAAATCTATAGAAGCGTCTAAATCAATTTCCGCTTTATCTACGTGCAAAAAGGAATACGGCTTACCCTTGACTTCTTCTCTCGCTTCCGCGCTTGACATTACATCGTAGGGAAGCGCCGCACATTCCTTTGCGTATTTTTGCTGCGGTCTAAGCGCCGCAAATGGTTTTATTTTCATACTTACCCCTTATTTATGCTTAAAATACTCGTACGCCAAATACGCCGTTGATAGCCTGAATGCCTTGCAAAACCGCGTCGGTAACCGCCGAAGTGGCTTCCAAAATGGTATACGACGTTTCGCCTTTAGAGCCGTTTGCCATATTTTCAATGTTTATGTTTTGCGCGGAGAACGCCGCCGTAATTTGCGAAAGCATATTGGGAATATTTACGTGCATTACGCAAACGCGCGAAAGTTCCGAACGAGGCAAGGTAACCGCAGGGAAATTGACGCTGTTTTTGATGTTGCCGCATTTTAAGAACTCATCAAGCTCTTGCGCCGCCATTACTGCGCAATGGTCTTCCGATTCCATTGTCGACGCGCCCAAGTGCGGAATGGCGATAATGCCGTTTTCCCCTACCGTTTCTTCCGTGGGGAAATCGGTGACGTATTTCGCCACTTTGCCGCTTGCAATCGCCGCTTTCAAATCCGCCGCGTTGACAAGATCGGCGCGTGAAAGGTTCAAAATACGCACGCCGTCTTTCATCATAGAAAGCGTTTTTTCGCAAATGATATTTTTCGTTTGCGGCGTTGCAGGTACGTGCAACGTGATATAATCGCATTTTTTAAAAATTTCCGCATAATCGCTTGCTTGCGAAACGGACGGAGCCAAGCTCCAAGCTGCTTTCGCCGTAATATACGGATCGTAGCCCATAACTTTCATACCCAAGGAAATGGCTACGTTGGCTACCATACCGCCGATTGCGCCAAGACCGAGGACACCGAGCGTTTTGCCTGCAAGCTCGTGCCCAACAAACGCCGCTTTGCCTGCTTCCACCGCTTTGGCAACGTTTTCTTGGTCTTTCAGCGTATCCACCCATTTAATACCGCCCACGATATCGCGCGAAGCCAAAATCAAAGCCGCCACCGCAAGCTCTTTTACAGCGTTGGCGTTTGCGCCGGGCGTGTTGAATACTACGATACCTTCTTTCGTACATCTTTCAATAGGGATATTGTTTACCCCAGCGCCGCAACGCGCAATCGCGCGCAAGCTTTTAGGGAACTGTGTATCGTGCAAAGCCGCCGAACGCACCATAATCGCGTCCGCGTTTTCTACTTTCTCGCCCACCTCGTAGCCTTGCGAAGTGAAAATATCTGTACCTACTTTTGCAATTTTATTCATCAACTGAATTTTAAACATCTTTCTATCTCCTGCTTTCAAGCGTTATTTCTTGGGATTATTTTTCGCAAAGGCTTTCATGAACTCTACAAGCTTTTCCACGCCTTCATACGGCATAGCGTTGTAGATAGACGCGCGCATACCGCCCACCGAACGGTGACCTTTCAAATTTTTCAGCCCTGCCGCGCTTGCTTCCGCGGCGAACTTTTTATCAAGCTCCGCATCGCCCGTTACGAACGTTACGTTCATCATGGAACGGCTTTCCTTTTGCACGGGCGCTTGGTAATAATCCTGACTGTCGAGATAATCGTACAAAAGCGCCGCTTTCTTTTGGTTGCGTTTTTGCATTTCCGTCAAGCCGCCCATACCCAAAATCCATTCGTATACAAGCTTCGCGATATAAATGCAATAGCAAGGGGGCGTGTTGTACATAGAACCGTTTTCCGCTTGCAACTGATAATCGAGCATAGCAGGCGTATCCTTTCTTGCAAAGCCAAGCAAATCCTCACGGATAATCACGATGGTCAAGCCGGCGGGCGCCATATTCTTTTGCGCGCCGGCGTAAATAACGCCGAATTTGCTTACGTCGATGGGCTCGCTAATAATACACGACGACAAATCTGCTACCAAGGGAATGTCCCCCGTGTCGGGAATGTACGAGAATTTCGTACCGTAAATGGTATTGTTAAAACAAATATGTACGTAATCGGCGTCGGGACGGAAATCTTCGCGCGTCGTTTTGGGTACGAACGTAAAGTTGGCGTCTTTGCTGGACGCTACCGCTTTGATATCGCCGTATTTTTGCGCTTCTTGATACGCCTTGGTGGAAAATTGTCCCGACAAAATATAATCGGCTTTCCCGCTCTTTCTAAGCAAGTTCAAAGGCACCGCCGCAAACTGCGTAGACGCGCCGCCTTGCAGAAACAACACTTTGTAATTATCGGGAATTTCCATCACTTGTCTAAGCAAGCTTTCCGCGTCCGCGATAATTTTTTCATACACGGGAGATCGATGGCTCATTTCCATAACGGACATACCGCTGTCTTCATAGCAAAGCATTTGCTCCGCCGCCGTTTTAAGCACCTGTTCGGGCAACATAGAAGGCCCTGCCGAAAAATTGTACACTCTTTCCATTTATCTCTATCTCCTTAAACAAAAAAATCGAATGAAGTTAATACTTTAATCAAAAATATTGATTGCACATATTGTATCACAAAACATATAGAAATAGCAAGGATTTGAACGTGAAAAACGCGATTTTTTTCAACCTTTTTTTATAAAAAAAGCCTTTTTTTGCATTCCTATCAAAAAAATATGCGATTGGGGTATTTTTTAGCACTCCAACCGCTGTTTTTTTACTCTGTATCCAACATAATTTTTATGATGGCTTTGTCTGTTTCTTTCATGCCTTCGTGGGCAAGCCGCGCTACGCTTTTAATGGTGTTTTCCACGCCTTTCTTCACGATACCGTCGCCTGCCACGAATTGATTGCCGTGATAATACATTTGCAAGCCCATGAGTCCGCTTTCTACCGCCGTGGCTATCTTCGCCGCACAGCTGGCTTTCGCACCGTCGCAAATAATACCTGAATCAATCGCCAGCGCATTGACAAGCGTATGTTTAATTTCCTTAATCCCGCCGCCAAGCAAGTAGGCGATACCGCACGCCGCGCCTGCGCCTGCGGACACTACGCCGCAATACGCCGAAAGCGTACCGATACCCGATTTTAAGTGAATGGTTATCAGGTTGGAAACACAAAGCGCGCGATACAGTTTATCGTTATCCACGCAAAGTCCGCGCGCGTAAACGATTACGGGTACGGACGCCGTGATGCCTTGGTTTCCGCTGCCCGAGTTGATGATAACGGGCAATTCACAACCGCTCATTCTCGCGTCGCTTGCCGCCGCCGCGTACGCTTTTGCCGTAATTTTGATATCCGGTTGATAGCTACGCAAAAGCACTTTGCCGATATTTGCGCCATAAGGCTTGTTGATGCCTTCTTCCGCGATTGCCATATTATAGGCAATTTGTCTATTTAACGTATCTTTTACGTCGTCAATATTGAGCATATCGGCATACGCGACGATATCTTCCACGTTCAAACCCGACCGATCGGTTTTTTGCGCTAGCTGAGAAAGCGGTTTTTCAAACACCGTTTTATCGTCCAAGCGCATACAAACCACGTTGGTATGCGTATCTGCAATGCGCACGTACGCCGTATGATTTTTAGAATGCAAGGTAACGCCGATATCGAACATACGCGCTGTTTCGGGCGTAGTTACCTGCAAATCAAATTCATCACGGAATTTTTGAATTTCCGCCACACGCTCTTGCTCCACCTTTGAAAGTGTTTGCAATTCTGCGTCGGCAATACCCGCTACAACGCCTGCCGCTACCGCCGATTTCACGCCGCGCAAACCACCCGTGTGCGGTACGGTAACGCTTTTAGCGTTTTTCAAAATGTTACCGCTTACTTCTAACAAGCCCTTGCAGGGCGTTTCGCCAAGCAGTTTTCTTGCTTTTGCCGCCGCATAAGCAATGGAAATAGGCTCTGTACAACCCATGGCGGGTATCAGCTCTTCGCGTAAAATTTGCGTAAATTGCGTATATTTTTCCTGATTTAACATACTTTTTCCTTTGTATTAAAACGCAAAAGAAAGGCAAAAAATCGC
>JAZQWZ010000115.1:0-24383 GCA_045632625.1 Candidatus Scatosoma sp.
GATGTAGATATTATCCATACCAACATGTTGCGACATTTCTACATTTGCACCGTCCAACGTACCTATTGTGAGCGCACCGTTAATCATGAATTTCATATTGCCTGTACCGCTTGCTTCTTTACCTGCCAAGGAGATTTGTTCAGAAATTTCCGATGCAGGCATTAACGCTTCGGACATAGTAACGTTATAATCTTCCATATATACAACGTTGAGTTTTTCAGCAATTTTCGGGTTTTTACGTATATCTTCAGCCAAATAGCAAATCAATTTAATAATTTTCTTTGCCATATAATATCCTGCCGCTGCTTTTGCTGCGAAAATATACGTTTTCGGTTGCATAGGTGTATCGGGATTTTCTTTTAAAATCAAATAATCGTGAATTATATGCAAAACGTTCAATAGTTGACGTTTATATTCGTGCAAACGTTTTGCTTGTACGTCGAAAAGCGTGTTAGGATCAATCAAAACGCCCTGCTTTTTATAAGCAAAATCGGCAAATTGTTTCTTTTTTAATGCCTTAATTTCGTCCAAACGTTTTAAAACGCTTTCGTCGTTTTCAAACTTTTTGAAATCAGCAAGTTTCGTTGCGTTCTTCGCATATCCTGCACCGATACAATCATCCAGTAAAGCACAAAGCTCGGGATTGGATTGATTTAACCAACGGCGATGCGCAATACCGTTCGTAACGTTGGTAAATTTATGCGGCGTATATTCGTAGAAATCCTTAAAAATACTGTCTTTAATAATATCGCTGTGTAATTCGGAAACGCCGTTTACGTGATGAGAACCGTGAACGGACAAGTTCGCCATTTTTACGGTATTGTACGACATAATCGCCATACGCGAAATTTTATCCCAGTCCCCAGGATATTTCGCCCACAAATCTTCACAAAAACGTCGGTTGATTTCTTTTAAAATGCTATAAATTCTAGGTAATCTTCTTGCAATTAAGTCTTCTGGCCAAGTTTCCAGCGCTTCCGCTAAAACCGTGTGGTTGGTATAGGCGCAAACGGACGTGGTAATATTCCACGCTTCATCCCAAGACATTGCATTTTCGTCGATTAACAAACGCATCAATTCAGGAATGGCAAGCGCGGGATGCGTGTCGTTCAAATGGATAGCAGCCATTTTCGGCAACAATTTCAAAGACCCATATCTGCGCTTATGGTCGGCGAGAATGTTTTGTAATGACGCCGATACAAGGAAATATTGTTGCTTCAAGCGCAAGGATTTGCCCTCCGCGTGATTATCCGCAGGGTATAATACCTTAGAAATAAGCTCCGCGTCGTTATCATCTTTCATTACGGCGGCGTAATCCCCTTGTGAGAACAGCTTCATGTCAAAGTTTTGTACACTGCGTGCTTTCCAAAGGCGTAATACCGATACCGCCTGCGAATCGTAGCCAGAAACCATCATATCGTAAGCCACGGCTTGCACTTCTTTTGCGTCACGGTATATGCTTTCCAAGCCATGTTCTGTCCACTTTTCTTCGATATAGCCGTCAAATTTTACCGTAAAAACTTTATCGCTTCTTTGTGTCAGCCAAACTTCACCGCCTGGAAGCCATACGTCGGGCAACTCCGTTTGCCAGCCTTCCACAATTTTTTGCTTAAATAAGCCGTAATCATAGCGGATAGAATATCCCATAGCAGGATAATCGCCCGTTGCCAAAGCGTCCATAAAGCACGCGGCTAAACGGCCCAGCCCCCCATTGCCAAGCCCTGCGTCGGGTTCTAATTCATACAAATCTTCTAACGTTACGTCGTAATCTTTTAACGCCGCGCTAAAAGCATCCGTAATGCCTAAATTGAATACGCTGTTTTTTAGGGACCGCCCCATCAAAAATTCCATACACAAGTAGTATACGCGTTTTGCTTTTTCGCCTTTTGTAACGGTATGGAATTTGTGGCGTTTTTCCAACATAATGTCGCGAATACTCATAACGACCGCTTTGTACAGCTGGTCTTTTTTCGCTTCGGACGGCGCTACACCGAAATAACGAGAAAGCTTGCCTTGAATTAGGTCTTTGGCTTGTTGCTCGGTAATGTGTTCATTGTTCATATATAATCTAGCTCCTAAAAAATTTATCGATGGTATATTGCCGTTTTTAACGGCGAAGTGTCTTAAATGCGTTCGTATAACGCTTGATATTCCTTAGCGGAACGATCCCATGAGAAATCGGTGGTTGCCGCCTTCTTCATTAAGTTTTTCCACGCGTCTTGATTTCTATACGTATTAAGTGCTTCATGTACTACGTATAACATGTCGTATGGATTACAGGATGCAAAGGTGAATCCATTGCCGCCTGCTCCGTACGGTTGAATACTATCGAACAAACCGCCCGTTTCTCTTACGATGGGTACGGTTGCATAACGCGAACAAATCATTTGCGAAAGTCCACAAGGCTCACTTACGGACGGCATCAAGAATAAATCTGCTCCCGAATAAATTTTGCGCGATAAATCGCCGTTGAACGCAATATTAACCGAAGCTTTCCCCTCATAGCGACGGCCAAGATCCTTGAAATATTCTTCGTAAGCAAAATCGCCTGTGCCGAGTAATACGAATTGTAAATCTTCATGTAAAATATCTTCCGCTACCGATTTTACAAGCGCAAGTCCCTTATGTGAAACCAAACGCGTAATCATAGCGATGATAGGCACGTCTTTTACGGGCAAACCAAGCATTTGTTGTAATTGCGCTTTACAAACGGCTTTATTGCTTAAATCATCCGCGGTATAATTCGCAAACAACGCGTCGTCTGTTGCGGGGTTGTACGAATTTACGTCAATACCATTTAAAATGCCCGTCAATTTAAACTCGTTTTTGCAAATAATATCTTGTAATCCGTGTGCATATTGCGCCGTTTTAATTTCTTTTGCATACGTCGGGCTTACCGTAGAGAATTGCTCGCTGCATTCGATTGCCCCTTTCATTAAATTTAGACAGCCGTCCCATTCCAACAAGCCTAGATATTCTTCGCCTAAGCCAAACAAATCGCCCAAAATATCACAGGAATATTTACCTTGATATTCTATGTTGTGAATGGTAAACAATGCCTTAATTTTTTGATAATCAGGATTTGAGGAATACAGCGTTTTCAAATAAATTGCCGCAAGCGCCGCTTGCCAGTCGTGGCAATGCAAAACGTCGGGATAAAAACCGATAAACGGCATAATTTCTAATACGCAGCGCGAGAAAAACGCAAAGCGTTCCCCGTCGTCGTAATAGCCGTAGCAGTTTGGACGATTGAAATAGTATTCATTGTCAATGAAATAATAAGTAACGTTGTCCGCTTGGTAGGTAAAAATACCGCAATATTGATTCCTCCAAGAAAGCGGCACATAAATATTGCCAAGGAAGGAAAGCTTTCTGCGAAGCTCCGCTTTCATTTGTGAATATAATGGTAAAACAACGCGGATATCAAGCGCGGGATTTTTCGCAAGCGCTTGCGGCAAAGAGCCGATTACGTCTGCCAAACCACCTGTTGCTATAAACGGACGTGCTTCGGACGCAACGAATAAGATTTTCTTTTTTTCTACCAATACAGGGTCTTGCGTTTTCTTTTTGTAAGTACGCTTGGGCGCTTCCGTTTTTAACGTTTTCGCTACCGACTTTGTTTTGGTGGAAGTCGCTTTCGTTGCGCTTGTCTTTGCGCTCGTCGCTTTTGTGGTTGTCGTCTTTTTTGTTGTTTTTGCCGTGGTTTTCTTTGTTGTTACTTCGGGCATGCTTTACTCCTTTTTGCCTTTGGGCAATCTTATAAACGTGTTCCTTTGGGAATATAATACGGCAACGAATTGCTACCGCTAAGCATTGTTTTATCGCTAATGATAACGTTTTTGTCAGTGATTACACAGTTTAACGAACTCTTTTCGCCGATTACGTTGTCTTGCATAATGATAGAGTTTTTGACCACTGCGCCCTTGCTTACTTTTACGCCCCGGAACAAAATACAGTTTTCTACCGTACCTTCAATTGTGCAACCGTCAGAAATTAAAGAGTTTTTAACAACCGCGTTTTCGCCATACTTGCTGGGTGCACTATCGCGAACCTTCGTATATATATCTCGGTCTCCAAATAATTCATCGCGTACTTCTTTGTTAAGTAATTCCATATTGTGCTTGTAATATGCAGGCAAACTGTCGATACCAGCATAATAGTTTCCAAACGAGTATGCGTAAATTTTTAAGCTGTTGATTTGTTTAAGTAAAATGTCGCTTTCAAAGCTGTTTAAGCCGTGCGTTACGGAATCTTCCACCAAATTGAGCAAGAATTTGCGGTTGAATACCATTACGTTTACGAAAGCGTTTACCGTTTCTCCATTATGAATATGCGGCGCAAGTTTTAAATCGGTGATTCTACCGTCTTCATTTGCTTCAACGGCAATAAAATCGTTTGTACGTTCCATGGCCCTTTGACAAGTTACCATCGTTACGTCTGCGCTCTTCTTTTTGTGATAAGCGATAATATCTCCGATATCAAACTTTGCGATACCATCGCAATCCATAAGTACAATGTATTTTTCATTGCGTCTGCTTAAAAATCCGCGTAAGCTGTTGATTGCCGCTAATCGATTATTTAATGCGCCGTCATTGCGTTCGGAGAAAGGAGGTAAAAGAATAAGCCCACCATCTTTTCTCGCTAAATCCCAGTCTTTACCGCTGCCGATATGGTCAATTAAGGAACGATAGTTATTGCTGGTCATAAGCCCTACTGTAGTAATACCGGAATTGATCATATTGGAAAGCATAAAATCAATTACTCTATATCTTCCGCCAAAGGGAATGGACGCCATCGTTCTTCTACGTACGAGTTCGGGTACGTTTTCTTCGTGTAAATTTGAAAAGATAATACCGATTGCTGAAATAGCCATAATTTCCTCCTTATCAACCTAAAATGTCCGTTTCGTGTTTTTGTCCTTCGGTTACGCAAGCGTTATCCGCAACGCTGATACCGCGTCCAAGCACAACGATTTCCGCGCCGGGAGCCTTATCATTGCCGATCTTTGCGCCCGAACCAACTGTAACGTTTTCATCAATAATTGAATAGGAAACACATGCGTTTGTTTTGATAACGCTGTTGGCGAGTACAACGGCGTCTTTGACGATTGCTCCGTCTTCGATCACTACGTTACTGCCTAAAATAGAGTTTTCCACGATACCGTTAATTTCACAGCCAAGCGCAACCATAGAATTTTTAACCACTGCATTTTCGCCGAAATGTTCGGGGGGAGCTAAGGGGTTTCGCGAATGAATTTTCCATTCTTTATCGCCCACGTCAAATTCTGGAGAATCGCCAAGCAAGTCCATATTTGCTTCCCACAAAGACGCCACTGTACCAACGTCTTTCCAGTATCCTTCAAAGGCATAAGAAAACATCTTTTCGCCTGCGTTTAACATGGCGGGAAGAACGTCTTTCCCAAAGTCTTTCGACGAGTTGGGGTTTGCATCGTCGGCTTCCAAATATTTAAAGAGCTTTTGTGCATTAAATACGTAGATACCCATAGACGCCAAGGTGCTCTTAGGTGCTTTGGGTTTTTCTTCGAATTGATAAATGGAGCCATCAGGGTTAGTATTTAAAATACCAAAACGCGAAGCTTCGGAAAGAGGTACGTTAATGGCTGCGATTGTACAATCAGCGCCTGTGTCCTTATGCGCTTGAATGAGCGCGGAATAATCCATTTTATAAATGTGGTCGCCCGATAAAATTAATACGTAATCGGGGTTGTACATTTTCATAAAGTGCATATTTTGATAGATGGCATTTGCCGTACCTGCATACCAAGAGGAGTTGGTTTTTGCTTGATACGGGGACAAAATATGTACCCCGCCGAACGATCTGTCCAAATCCCACGGCTGACCGTTGCCGATATATTCATTCAAAACCAACGGCTGATATTGCGTAAGTACACCGACTGTATCGATACCTGAATTGATGCAGTTGGACAAAGGGAAGTCAATGATACGATATTTTGCACCAAACGCCACTGCTGGTTTTGCAATGTTGGTTGTTAAAGCATACAGACGACTACCTTGTCCGCCTGCTAACAACATAGCAACGCACTCTTTCTTTCTTTGCATAAAATTTTCTCCTTATCAATGAATTTTTTCTAAATATACGCAAGTCAATTTGGGAATCGTAAACGTAATGGCGTTTTCTTTTCCGTGACTGTAATATTTCTTAGTTTGATAAACGCGTTTTTTCATAGTTCCGCCGCCGCCATAGCGCTTGTAATCGGAATTAAAAATAACGCGATACTTACCCTTAGGTAAACCGAGTTTATAATTTTCAAGGGCTACGCCTGAGAAGTTTAAAAGCACCACTATGGTTTGTCCTGATTTGTCTTTACGTTGATATGCAAGAAAATTGCTATCGTTATCGTCAGCGGCTAGCCATTCAAAGCCGTCCCAGGAGTCCTCAATTTCATAAAGCGCAGGCGTGGTTTTATACAGCAGGTTCAAATGTTGCACTGCCGTAGATAATTTGCGATGCATGGGATATTCTTTCAAGAAAAATTCTACGCCCGTCTTATAATCCCATTCCTTAAATTGCCCAAATTCCGTACCCATGAAGTTGAGTTTTTTACCAGGATGCGACAGCATATATCCTAAAAAGGTACGCACGCCTGCAAATTTTTCGAAATAATCACCGGGCATTTTCTCTATGAGTGAGCATTTTCCGTGCACCACTTCATCATGGGAAATGGGCAATACATAATTTTCTGAAAATGCGTACATCATCGAGAACGTAAGTTTATTATGGTCGTGGCGGCGGAAAAGAGGATTTGTTTTAATATAAGACAAAACGTCATTCATCCAACCCATATTCCACTTAAAATTAAAGCCGAGTCCGCCGATATCCGTAGGCTTTGTAACCATAGGCCATGCGGTGGATTCTTCTGCAATCATAAGCGCGTGCGGGAAATAGGAAAATACTGCTTCATTTAAGCGTCTTAAAAAAGCAATGGCCTCCAAATTTTTATTTTCACCATAAATATTCGGTTGCCATTCCCCGGGTTGCTTTTCATAATCAAGATACAGCATAGACGCCACGGCATCTACGCGCAATCCGTCTAAATGATAGGTTTCCAAAAGGAAAATTGCCGAAGAAATCAGGAAGGAAACTACTTCGTTTCTGCCAAAATCAAAACGGCGCGTACCCCAACCCTTATGCTCCATACGATCCCATTGCGAAGCTTCGTATAACGGTTCGCCGTCAAATTCATACAAACCAAAAGCGTCTTTGGGGAAATGCGCAGGCACCCAATCAAGAATAACCCTTATACCCGCATTATGCAAGCAATCCACCAAATACATAAAATCTTTGGGGGTACCAAGACGCGAAGTGATTGCAAAATAGCCTGTCACTTGATAACCCCAAGAACCATCAAAGGGATATTCGGTAAGAGGCATCAATTCCACGTGGGTGTATTCCATTTTAACAACATATTCGACCAAATGCTTGGCGAGTTGACGATAGGTTAAATATTCACCGTTTTTACCACGTTTCCATGAAAGTAAATTTACTTCGTAAATGTTCATAGGCGAAGCGTAAGTATTTTTACCATTTCGCGCTTTGATATAAGCCTTGTCTGTCCACTTATAACCGCTGAGCGTATATAATTTGGAAGCATTAGACGAAGTTGTCGACGGCGTTTCCGTATGCACTGCAAACGGATCTGCCTTGAAAAGCTGACGACCGTCGTAGGTTTCAATGCAATATTTATAAGTATCAAATTCTTGTAACGCAGGAATGAAAAGTTCAAAGGTTTGTCCGTCGATTAACCGTTGCATACAATGCGAAGAAACGTTCCAATCGTTAAAGTTCCCTACGATTGAAACGCTTTTTGCGTGCGGCGCCCACACCCTAAAAACGTACCCGCGCACTTTATTAATCGTGACTACGTGCGCACCAAAAAATTCATGGGCTTTAAAATTTTCGCCCTGATGAAATAAATGTAAAGGCACGTCTACATTTTGTATTGTCATAAATCCTCCGAACATAGCAATATATTGTGCTATAATATTATTATACTATATATCCCTAAAAATTACAAGGCTATTTTGAATTTTTTTTTGCGTTTTTTAAGATTTTTTGCAAAATTTTAATGTTTTTCTTGCAATTTTAGCTTGTACTATATCACACATAATAGCTATGCTATGCATAGCAAATTAATTATGTTACGCATAGTAGCTATAAATTTACATCGAAATGTTGTAAAAATGGTATAAAAAATACGGCGAACTCCCCTATTTTTGGCATAAGGAATCCTCCGTATTTCTATATCAGATATTTTGTTTCACGAAATATGTTTCACGACTGGTGATTTAACTTATTTAAAAACGCCATCCACTGCTTTTTTAAATGTGCGATATCACCATTATTATCAATAACAAATGCATTGCATTTTTGCATTCGACATTGTATCGTCTCTGATTGATAATCTACCTGCGCATCTATACGCTTGCGCACTTGTGCAATCGTCGTTTTGTCACGATTGATAACCGCGTCTATTCTATCTGCTTGATTTCGCATTACAACAATAATTTCATCAAAAAATTTCTCAAGCTCTGCTTCAAATAAAAGCGGTACTTCCGCAAAGACTAGATCCCCACAGCTATCATTCATACTTTTTTCAAGCTCGTGCATTATAAGCGGATGGGCAATATTATTTAATGTATTACGCGCAGCTTGATCCTCGAAAACAATTTTCGCAAGCGCTTTTTTATCGATTGTATTGTTTGATATGGCGCAAGGAAAAAAATGCTTTATTTTTTCAATGTATTCTTCGCTCTTGAAAATGTCTTGATATATTTCATCGCACGAATAAACGTCGTAACCGCTATCTTTTATCAGTTGCATCAGCGTAGATTTTCCACTGCCTATTCCACCAGTAATTGCTACTTTTTTTCTCATCGTAGTTTTGCCTTTATAATTGTTTTTATAATTTGTTTCACGAAATATGTTTCACAAGGCTATTATTTTGCATCAAACCAATTTTTTCCAACGTGTACGTCAACAGTCAAAGGCACGCGTAAGCTAACCGCATTTTCCATTTCCGTTTTCAAAATTTCCGCTACATCGATCTGTTCGTTTTCAGGGCAATCAATCACAAGTTCATCGTGTACTTGCAAAACAAGTCTAGCCTTATAATTGCCGTCTTTCAACTTCTTCGCCACATTAATCATGGCAATTTTAATGATATCCGCACTAGAACCCTGCAACGGCATATTCATAGCCGCGCGTTCGCCAAAAGCACGCACGTTATGATTAGATGCCTTAATTTCATTAATCACACGTCTACGCCCGAGCAGTGTTGTAACAAAGCCCTTTTCTTTCGCTGTTTGCACGTTATTTTGCATGTATGTTTGCACGTCGGAATACGTTTCAAAATAACGATTAATATACGTTTGCGCCTTTTTCGCAGATATATTTAAATCCGTAGCAAGCCCAAACGCGCTAATACCGTAAATAATACCGAAATTAACAGCCTTTGCCTCACGGCGCATTGTCGGTGTCACTTCGTTTAAAGGAACTTCAAACACCTGAGAAGCCGTAATTGCATGAATATCTTGATTGTCGCAATACGCTTGAATAAGCTCTTTACACCCCGAAAAATGCGCAAGCAAACGCAATTCAATTTGCGAATAATCCGCATCAATTAATACGTGCCCTTCACTGGCAGTAAACAATTTCCTAAGCTCTTTGCCTTCGTCGGTACGAATGGGAATATTTTGTAAATTAGGGTTCGCACTCGATAAACGCCCCGTTGCTGTATTGCTTTGGTTGTAAGTGGTATGCACCTTGCCGTTTACAATAATCGGTCTAAACCCTTCAATATAGGTGGAATGCAATTTTTGCACGGTACGATAGCGCAAAACAAGTTGCACAATCTCGTTATCTTCCGCAAATTTTTCCAGTTCTTCCGCCGTAGTTTTATAGGCTTTGCTGTCCTTATTTTTCTTAATGCCTTCTCCTATTTTTAGCTTTTCAAAAAGCACTTTGCCAAGCTGTTGAGTGGAATTGACGTTGAATACTTCCCCCGCAAGCATATAAATTCGCTGCGTAAGTGCTGTTTTTTCTTGATTATAACGGTTGGAAAGCTCCGCAAGCGTTGCTTCGTCCACGTGAACGCCCTGTGTTTCCATATCAAATAAAACGCGCACAAGGGGCAATTCCACTTGGTTATATAACCGCAATTCCTCCTCATTCAATTTGGAAATATATTCTTCTTTCAGCCACGCTAAACCGTATGCTCGATATTGCGTAGGAATTTGATAATAATCCAAACAAAATTGCAAACTGTCGGAGTTGCCCAAGCCGTTTGCCAGACATTTTAATATGGACACATCATCAAACGTGCATTCGGGTATACAATCCAGCGATTTTGCCCTATGCATCAAGTATTTTGCATTGTAAGTAATTACGTGTTTACCGTTGCCTAAAATTTCCTTGCAAAACGGCAATAATGGATTTTCAAACACCCCCGCATCTAATAAGCCCGTTTTGATAGGAAATACGTATTCTGTTACTTGGTTTTTAAATGGTAAAATCACAAAACGAAATTCCGCCTGCGTCCAGTCGCAGGCAAAGCTTGTCGCCCCGCTTTCGCGAATAAGCGAAATGGTTTCTTCGACACTTTCAGGGAATTTTTCAGTAACCTTTGTCCTTTCTATTTGTGTTTCTTCCTTTTCTTCCGTTTGCGTTTTATCAAAAATTTGTAAATTTAATAAGCTTTTAAATTCAAGTTCGACAAATTTTTCATATACGCTAACTGAAAACGGCGTTTTGAGCACACAATCGGCAAGCGTAACGTCGATAGGCGCATTTGTATCGATTGTAGCCAATTTATGTGATAAAGACGCGCTTTCCTTACCTTCCTCAAGTTTGCGGTTGAGTGCGCCCGTAATATTGTTTAAATTCGCATATACGCCGTTTAAATCCCCATACGTTTGAATTAAGTTTTGTGCAGATTTTTCGCCTACGCCAGGCACGCCGGGGATATTATCCGACTTGTCCCCCATAAGCGATTTCAAATCGATAATTTGTGCAGGTGTAAAGCCGATTTCTTCTTGGAAATTATCAACGGTTAATTGCAAAATATCACTCACGCCCTTTCGCGTAAAGCAAACGCTTGTCGTATCATCTACAAGCTGGTATGCGTCGCGATCGCCCGTATAAATATACGTTTGTACGTCAAAGCGTTTAGCAAGCGTACCCAGTAAATCGTCCGCCTCGTACCCTTCCATTTGACAAATTTTAATTTGCATAGCGGAAAGCACATCTTTTAAAATGGGCACTTGTTTGGCTAAATCGTCTGGCATAGGTTTGCGCCCTGCTTTGTAATCAGTAAACATACCGTGACGAAAGGTAGGCGCGCGTAAATCAAACGCCACCGCAAAATACGTCGGTTTTTTATCCTCTATAATTTTCAACATCAATTTCACAAATCCAAAAACGCCGTTGGTCGGCAGACCGTCTTTCGTAGTAAAAACAGGCGTTGCGTAATACGCACGGTTTAATAAACTGTTGCCGTCAATGAGTACCAAAGTTTCCATAACAAATGTCCTTTCCTGTATGCTTTGTATATATTATTGTACCACGAAATAAAAAAAATCGCAAGGGAATATAAAATGTTTAAAAAAAGATTTAAAAAAATATGAAAAATTATAAAAAAAACACGTTGAAATGCTTGCTTTTTTTTTAAATATCCATTATAATAATAAAGCTTTCAATCGCCGAAGTGGTGGAATGGCAGACGCGACGGACTCAAAATCCGTTGGTAGCGATACCGTGTGGGTTCAAGTCCCACCTTCGGCACCAAACTCCTGATGTAAATCATCGGGAGTTTTTATTTATAACAAAGCGGAGTATGCAAACATACATACTCCGCTTTGTTTAATTGTATAAAAAGAGAAAACCGAAAAATATCAAATCATATTTTCTAAAATAAGCTTATCCGCCACAAGCGCGATAAATTCACTGTTCGTAGGTTTTTCCGCGCCCAAATAAATACGCGCGCCAAATATCGCATTGATAGCGTCAATACGTCCCCTATTCCACGCCACCTCAATAGCATGGCGAATCGCCCTTTCCACTTTGCTGGGCGTGGTTTGGAATTTTTTAGCAATCGACGGATATAATTCCTTGGTAACGCTGTTGATTATGTAAGGATATTCAATGGTCATCTTTATCCCTTCACGCAAATATCCATAACCTTTGATATGCGGCGGAATACCGATAGAAATAAAAATTTCACTAATCTTTTCCTCTATTGTGATCGGCTTGCGTTTCTCGACGATTGCATCTTTCGCAACAGGTTTACTTTGCAAAAGTTCTGTAATTCGTTCCATCGCAGTAGCCATTGAAAACGGCTTAGATAAATAATAGGACGCGCCTTCCGTTAATGCCTTTTCAATAATTTCGTCATTTGCTAAACCCGTTGCAATTATCTTAGCTGTTGGCCACGTTCTTTTAACTATACGCATTACCCCGCAACCGTCAGTCCCTTTTAAAAACATACTTACAATAACAAGGTCTACTTTATTATTCAAAATTTGGTTAACGCCTAAATCGCCATCATCGCTAGTAAAAATTACCTCACAATCTTCTCGAACGTCTAACGCTTCTTTTAATTGTCTAAGCGCAGCAGGATTGCTTTCTAATAAAATAATTTTATTAGGTTTCATAAAAAAACCCCTCCTTTATATAGTACTCTATTTCGTCAAAATTCATTTGACAAAATCATTATACTACAAAATTCGGGGTTTGTAAATTATTTTTTACAATATTGAATATTTATTTTATAATATTTTTATGATATTTTTCAATAATCGTATCGAATATTGTCGAAAGCGAAGCTCCTAAGAAAAATTAGGTGGTTTCGTCGATAAATTCGTCGTAAGTAACTTGTCTATCGTACGTTTTCGTTTCGTTGATTTCAATAATTCTATTTGCAACGGTATTCATAAGCTCTTGGTCGTGCGACGTAAGCAGCATACCGCCCTTATAATGGCTTAAACCGTTGTTCAAAGCCGTAATCGATTCCAAGTCCAAATGGTTGGTCGGTTCGTCGAAAATAAGGAAATTACTGCCTTCTAACATCATTTTTGCAAGCATACAGCGTACTTTTTCGCCACCAGAAAGCACTTTTGCTTGTTTAAGGGCTTCTTCGCCGGAGAATAACATTCTGCCAAGCCAACCGCGGAGATATTCTTCATAGTGGTCGTTGGAAAATTGCGAAAGCCATTCCACAAGGTTTAAATCGCAGTTTTGGAAATACTCGTTATTATTTTGCGGGAAATAGGAAACGGAAATCGTTTTACCCCAACGAATTGTACCAGCATCGGGTTGCTCCTTGCCCATCAAAATATCATAAAGCATAGTAAGCGTAGTGCTCTTATCTGATACGATGCCGATTTTTTCATCGTGCTGTACGGTAAAGGATACGTTTTTGAAATACCCCTCTTTCGTCAAGCCTTCCACCATTAAAATGTCATTGCCGATATCTTTTTCAAATTTGAAATCAATATAGGGATATTTTCTAAGCGAAGGCTTAAAATCGTTAATCGTAAGCTTTTCGAGTTCTTTCTTTCTCGAAGTTGCCTGACGGGACTTAGAAGCATTTGCTGCAAAGCGAGCAATAAAGTCCTGTAATTCCTTAGCACGTTGTTCGGCTTTCTTGTTTTGTTCCTTTTGTTGACGCGCAAGCAGCTGGCTGGTTTGATACCAGAAATCGTAGTTACCTACGTACATATTGATTTTACCAAAGTCTACGTCGCAAATGTTCGTACAAACCTTATTCAAGAAGTGACGGTTGTGGGATACAATAATGATAGTATTTTCAAAATCCATCAAATAGTTTTCCAACCAACGCACCGTTTTAATGTCTAAGTTGTTGGTAGGTTCGTCCAAAAGCAACACGTCGGGATCGCCAAATAAGGCTTGTGCAAGCAGTACGCGCACCTTTTGCTTTGCGTCAAGCTCACTCATCAAGCAATAATGCCATTCTTCGCCGATATCCAAAGCGTTCAAAAGCTGCCCTGCTTGGTATTCCGCGTCATAGCCGTTCATTTCGGCAAATTCACTTTCCAAATCCGCCGCTTTCACACCGTCTTCTTCGGAAAAATCAGGCTTTGCATACAATGCGTCCTTTTCGTCCATCACCTCAACCAAACGCTTATAGCCAAGCATAACCGTACGTAAAACCGTTTCGTTATCGTACATATTTTGGTTTTGTTGTAAAACGGACATACGCTCGTTCTTATCTAAGGAAACAAAACCCTTTTGCGGTTCTACTTCCCCTGACAATACTTTCAAAAACGTGGATTTACCTGCGCCGTTTGCACCGATAATACCATAACAGTTGCCTTTCGTGAATTTTAAGTTAACGTCTTCAAACAATTTTTTGCTGCCATATTGCAAGGAAACGCCTGTAACTTGTAACATTTTTTTACCTCTATAATATATTTCCTTGAAGATTATACCATATTAAACTTTTTTAAGCAAACGTTTTACGTCCTTTCTGTAAAAAGAAAAAAGCCCTCAGCAAATTTTGAGAGCTTTTTCTTATACAATTTGATTATTTTACAAGTTTTTCAATTTGAGCTGCAACGTCAGCAACCGTTACAAGGTTCTCAACGTCTTCATCGGGAATCATAACGCCGTATTCATCTTCCAAACGGCTTAAAAGTTCCACAACGTCCAAAGAGTCTGCTCCTAAATCTTCTACAATTTTTGCTTCCGCCGTTACTTTTTCCAAAGGCAAGTTTAACGCTTCGGCAAGCATTGCTTGAATTTTTTCTAACATAAAAATTTCCTCCGTAATAGTAAAGTTTTTTTCAACTTACCCGTTTATTATAGTACAATCTTTTAGGAAAGTCAAGCGTTTTATCACGATTTCTTATTGCGCATCGTCAAGGCGATACGGTTTTTCTTTAAATCGACGTCTTTTATGCGCACTTGTACAACTTGCCCTACCTTCAAAACTTCCGAAGGATGCTTGATATATCTATCGGTAATTTCAGAAATATGCACAAGCCCGTCTTGGTGCACGCCGATATCTACAAAAACGCCAAAATCGATAACGTTTCTAACCGTACCTGTTACTTCCATACCAGGTTTTAAATCGGAAATAGACATGATATCCTTTCTCAGCATAGGTGCGGGTAATGCGTCGCGGATATCACGGCCCGGCTTCATAAGCTCCGTTACGATATCGCGCATAGTTTCCTCGTCAAGCGCAGACGCAGCCGCCGCTTTATCTTCGCCGTAAGCCTTGATTTTTTGCTTTAAATCGCCGATATTCCGCGCGCGCACGTCTTCCTTAGTATAAGAGAACAAAGAAAGTAATTTTTCCGCTTTTTCGTATGATTCAGGGTGCACGGCCGTATTATCTAAAATGTTGTCGCCGCCGTCAATACGCAAAAAACCTGCGCATTGCGTATACGCCTTATCTCCAAGCTTAGGCACCTTTAAAAGTTGTTTACGAGATTTAAATTTGCCGTTCTTTTCACGGTATGCAACGATATTTTTTGCTACGGAAACGTTCAAACCTGCTACGTATTTCAAAAGCGAATAGCTTGCCGTATTCAAATCTACGCCAACGCTGTTTACGCAGTCTTCTAAAACGCCTGACAGCACTTCGTCTAAGCGTTTTTCGTTCATATCGTGTTGATATTGTCCTACGCCGATAGATTTAGGGTCAATTTTTATAAGTTCCGCAAGGGGATCCTGCAATCTACGCGCAATAGAAACCGCACTTCTTGCTGTAACGTCGTAATCGGGGAATTCTTCCGCGCCAAGTGCACTTGCCGAATACACACTCGCACCGGCTTCGTTTACGATAACGTAACCCACTTCGCGCCCCGTTTCCGCCTTAACTTCCTTGATAAGCTCGCTGATAAACAGCTCACTTTCCTTGCTAGCCGTACCGTTACCACAGGAAATAACTTCTACCTTATGTTTTTGAATGAGCCCTTTTAAAATAATTTTTGCTTCTTGCGTTCTGTTTTGCGGTGGCGTAGGGAATACAACCGTTTTATCAAGCACCTTGCCCGTGCCGTCCACTACGCAAATTTTACAGCCTGTACGGTACGCAGGATCCCAGCCCATAGTGATTTTATCTTTGATAGGCGGTTGCATTAAAAGGGGCTTTAAGTTAAGCTCAAACATCTTGATTGCCTGTTCGCTTGCTTTTTCAAATAAGTCAGCGCGAATTTCGCGCTCTACGGATGGCGCAATCAAACGAGTAAAGCTATCACAAGCGGCATCCTTTACAATTTGCGCGCTTTGATTGTTGCCCTTTATAAACCCAGCCGCCGTGATACGCTTAGCAAATTCTTCGTCCACTTGCACGGACACTTTTAAAAATTCTTCCTTTTCCCCACGATTTAACGCAAGCACGCGGTGCGATTTAATTTCCGCAACAGGCTCACGGTAATCTGCATACATTTCATATGTTTTCGTTTCGTCTTCTGCGGCTTTACCTTTGGCATAGCAAGAAACAATTTCCCCATGATTCATATAGAAATTACGCAATTTTTTGCGCGTTACTGCGTCATCGGAAATAGTTTCCGCAAGAATATCTTTTGCGCCTTGTATTGCTTCGTCAACGCTTGCAACCTCGTCGGAAATATAATTTTTTGCCGCAATTTCCACGTTAAAGGCATCGCTTTGCGCGAAAATGGCATCGGCAAGCGGCTGCAAGCCCTTAGCGATGGCAACGGAGGCGCGCGTTTTACGCTTTTGCTTATACGGACGGTAAATATCTTCCACCTCTGTAAGCGTAACGGCTTTTTGCAAGGCAATGGTGATTTCCGGGGTCATTTTTCCAAGCTGCATAATGGTAGCGGAAACTTCTTCCTTGCGTTTTTCAAGATTGCGTAAATACGTCAATCTATCGCTCAGCGCACGCAACACTTGGTCATCGCAGCTGCCCGTCATTTCCTTTCTGTAACGGGCGATAAAGGGGATAGTATTCCCTTCGTCAATCAACGAAACGATATTATTTGTATGTACTTGGGATAAAGAAAATTCCTGTGCAATCGTTTGTAAAATATCCATATTATAATCCTTATAAAAATTGATTGTTACTTTGTTTTATAAATACCGTCAAGCGCTTGTGTCCACGCTTGCTTGTTATATCTTGGGTTTGCAGGGCTAGTCGACGGCATTTTCATATACTTAATACCGCAGTTTGCATAATGCTTTTCAAACAAAGTGTAGGCAAGCGTTCCGTTTAATAAAATACATTGCAAGTTGGTTGTTTCAAATATCGGCGTCAAATCGGCAATTTGCACGTTTTTGACACTGCTATCGGCAGAGCCTTGGATATCGCAGGCGGTGGCTATATCCCAAAGCGCAATACCGTTCGCCAACAAAAAACTGCGTTTTTCATCATTGCGTTCAGGGATTTCACTTTGAAAATATCCGCAAAGCATTTTCCAAAAACGATTTTGTTTGTTGCCGTAATAGAAGTTGATTTCCCTGCTTTTTACGGACGGAAAGCTGCCTAAAATGAGCACCTTTGCATTTTCGTTATAAATGGGCGGAAAGCCCATTTTTTGCGCTTGCATATTCATAGCTTATGCAAGCGGAAAGGGTTTGTCCGTATTGCCTACCAGTGCAATCGCCTTTTGCTTTTCATCAAAAAGCTGCGCAATTACATCGTGCGTTTGCGCATAGGTCATTGCGTTGATTTTTCTAAGCTTGTCTTCAAAATTAAAGATTTTATTAAAATGCAATAAATATTTACCGTACAACAGCATTTGCGAATTACTGCTTTCGTTGCTAAAAAAGATACTCGATTTCATTTGCTCGCGGCTACGATTAAATTCATCTTCCGTAATGCCGTTTTTCTTGATATCCTTTACTACTTCCGTGATAGCGTCGTATGCTTGCATAGCTTGCTTGGGATTTACCCCCGCGTAAATAACCTGCGTACCACATTCACGGTATTGCGTAGCATACGAATACACAGAATAGGCAAGCCCGCGCTTTTCACGCACTTCTTGGAACAAACGCGAGCTCATAGAACCGCCCAAAACGCTGTTGATTGCTGCTACAATTTCTTCTATATCGCTGCCGCGCGCTATCGACGGATAGCCGAGCGCAATGTGCATTTGTTCAATGGGCTTTTGCTTTACCAAACTGCGTTTTTCACTCAAAAGAATGGGCAAACGCTCTTCAAATTGTCCCTTTTCTAAATCGCCAAAATAGCTTTCTACAAGCGCTTGCGCCGTTTGCGGATCAATCCCGCCAGCAAAGGAAATTACGATATTTTCAGGGCAATACCGCGCTTTTTTATAACGCTGAATATCTTCTACCGTAAAAGAGCGAACGTTATCCGCCGAACCCAAAATATTTCTGCCATAGTTTTCTTTACCGTAACATGCAGACGCAAGCAAATCCAAACACAAATCTTCAGGCGTATCTTCATTCATGGAAATTTCTTCGCAAACAACGCCCTTTTCCCTTTCCATTTCTTCTTCGGGATAGGTTGCATGCAAGAACAAATCGGACAAAAGCTCAAAACACGCCGTCGTATGCTCGGACGTACATTTGGAATAATAACACGTTAAATCCTTGCCTGTAAAGGCGTTTACTTGCGCGCCCAACCTATCAAAGGCGTCGGAAATTTCAAAGGCATTTCGCTTGTGTGTGCCTTTAAATTGCATATGTTCAATAAAATGCGAAATACCGTCTTCTTTATCCGTTTCCGCACTTGCGCCAGTGCCGACCAAAATCCCCATTGTAACGGACATAAATCCATCCATTTGCTTTACGACTAAGCGTAAACCGTTTTCGTACTTCTTTTCAAATACCATAAGTTTATCCCCTTTCCCTTAAATTTTCCGTAACCGATATTACTGATAAATTTCGGGATTTATAATTTTTTAATATATCTTCCAAAGCATCGACGGTTGCCTGCATAGGATGCATCAAGACAAAATCGCCGCTTTGTATGTTTTTTGTTGCGCGCGTATAGATAAGCGCACTGTCTTTATCTCGCCAGTCAATCGTATCGCGCGACCATAATATTGTTTTCATATTCAACTGTTGCGCCGCGGCAAGCGTGTTATCCGAATACGAGCCTGATGGCGGCGCAAACAGCGTAGCTTGCACGCCTATCGCCTGTAAAATAAATTGATTACACGTTAGTATTTCTTGCTTATTTGCTTCAAACGACAGCTTTTTATGGTCTTTATGGAAATAACCGTGATTGCCGATTTCGTGGCCGGCATTATAAATCGCTCGCAAACAATCGACGTTATCATCCGCCCAGCAACCGCCGATAAAAAAAGTTGCATTTGCTTGATATTTATCTAAAATTTCCAGCATTTCCACAACCTCTTCGCTCCCCCAGTACACGTTAATCAAAAGGGAAACGCCGCCTGATTTCACATTTCCAGAGCGGTAAAGCGCTGTGTGTTCTCCGTCGACGTTGACGCTGTTTTGTTGTGGAGCAAAGCACAATGTACCCACACAAACCACTAAAAACACCAGCATTGCATTGATAATTGCCGCAATTTTTTTGCTGGACGGTTTTATTACGTTTTGTTTTTTCATCACACACCTCAAAGAAACGATTACTTTATCATATTTTCATTTCTTAAAGGTTATGCGTGTACTTATTTAATTGTAACGACGGTAACGCCAGTTTCCCCTTCGCCGTATTTTCCAAGACGATAAGAAGCAACGTTTTTATGTCCGCGTAACAGCTCGTGAATTCCTGCGCGAAGTTTACCCGTACCAACCCCATGAATAATGCGTACTTCGGGTAAATTACCTATCACAGCCGCATCGATAAAGGCTTCCACTTCCGGCAAAGCTTCGTGGACCGTATAACCGATTATGTTGAGCTCTAACGTAGGCATAGGTTTTGTTTGCAAGGATTTCACCACTTGCACCTTATCCATCAATTTCTTTTTTGCTTTCGGTTTATTTATATTTGTATCGTTTGCAGTAGACAATATGATAAACAAATCGTTAAACTTACTGCGCACACGAATATTGCCACAAAGCAATTCCGCTTCTTTCTTTTGCGCGCGTACGTTTTGTACAATACCTTCCTGATTGATGTTTTGTACGTATAATTTTGCCCCAACGATAATCTCTTTTTCCGTTGCAGGCGCGTATTTCGGCCGTAAAACGTCGCTATTTTCGCTTTCGTATGCTTGGTCGCTTAAACGATTTTTCAGCGTTCTTGCCTTGATTAAATCGGCCTCGGAAATACTTTCCTGTGCAAAGATATTTTCAATTTCGGCAAGCAATTCTTCCGCGGCAGCCGTGCGCTCGTTGATAATTCTTCTTGCTTCCGCTTTCGATTGCAGGAAAAGCTTTTCCTTTTCCTTTTGTAATTTTTCTCTTTCGTTTTCTAAAACCTGCAACTGCTGATGCCAGCTTGCCTTCAAGGCGTTGCTTTGGCGAAGCGCTTCGTCCGCTTGAATACGGCTTTCTTCCGCCGTGCGCACGATATTTTCAAATTTTTGTGCGTCTTCCGACAAATTAGAAAGTGCCTCTTGTAAAATACTTTCCTTTAAGCCAAGCCGACGGGAAATTGCCAAAGCGTTACTTGACCCCGGCAACCCGATACGAATTACGTACAGCGGTTGTAAGGTGTTGCTGTCAAATTCCATACATGCGTTTTCAATGCCGTCCGCGGAAAATGCAAATTCTTTCAGCGACGTATAGTGCGTAGTAACTACGCCGGAAGCCCCCGAATTTAACAAATGCGAGATGATTGCTTTTGCCAAGGCTTGCCCTTCGTCGGGATCGGTGCCACCGCCTAACTCGTCAATCAATACCAAGCTTCTTGCGTTGGCATTGTCTACAATATGGATAATATTCGTGATATGCGACGAAAACGTTGAGAGACTTTCTTCAATACTTTGTGCGTCGCCGATATCGCAATAAATTTCGTCGAATACGGACAGCGAAGCGCGTTTTGCAGGCACGTATAAGCCGCACATTGCCATCATACAAAATAAGCCCACCATTTTCAAGGTAACCGTTTTACCGCCAGTATTTGGACCGCTTATGAGTAAAAAACGGTAATTATCCCCAAGCGATAAGCTGACGGGCACGACCTTTTTCCTATCAATCAAAGGATGACGGCCGCTGTCTATTACCACCTTTCCTTTCGCGTTCATTTCCGGTTTAATGCTTGATGTTTTATATGCGTATTCTGCACGTGCATAAATGCAATCCAACTCTTCTAACACGCAAATATCTTTATTGAGCTGCGTTGAAATAGCACCAACCCCCTTAGAAAGTTCAGACAAAATGCGTTCTACTTCTTCCTTTTCATCTAAGGTAAGTGTACGAAGTTCGTTGTTCATTTCAAGCACTTCTTCCGGTTCAATAAAGAACGTTGCGCCCGTAGCCGAGCGATCGTGAATAAAGCCCTTTACATTGCGTTTATATTCCGCGCGGACGGGTAATACGTAACGATTATCGCGCATCGTTACGATATTGTCTTGTAAATATTTTGCTTCGCTTCCTGATAAATATTCGCTGAGCCTTGCACGGATTTTATCGTTCAATAGACGAATTTCACGGCGGAGCATATACAGCTTATCGCTTGCATGGTCGCTTACTTCCGTGTCGCTGATAATTTTCGCGTGAATATCGTCTTCTAACGCTACGTTATAATAAATACCATCCACAAGGTGTTTTAATTGTGTTAAATTTTCATCGTTTACCGATTGCACACTGGTAAATGCAATACGCGCGGAACGCAACAAAAGCCCCACTTTTAAAAGTTCGCCACAGGAAAGCGTAGAGCCTTTTTCCGCGCGATTGATTTCATCGTCAAACGCAGGAAAGGCTTCTACTTTACTTACGCCGTGTTGAAAAAGCAATGCCACCGCTTCTTCCGTATCTTTCAAGCGCTGTTTGGCTATCACTACGTCGGGCGTAGGCTGCATTTGTTCCAGCAATGCTCTTCCCCCTTCAAGCGTGGTAAATTGCGCCGCCAAGCCAAGAATTTTATTTAATTCCGTTTTTTCAATAGCTTTTACGTTCATGTATTCCCCTTATAATACACCGCGTTTGAAATGTCCCGAAGTGTAATTTTTATAAAGCTTCTTTTGCATAATTTCATCGTTCGCCGCTTGCACTGCTTGCGCTTTATCTTCTTGTAACGTACAATCAAGCAACTTGCCCGCTCCATCTACGCCTACACCGATTAGACTTGCACAGTTGTACACTTCAAACCGACAATTTCCCTTATCGTCCGTGTATCTACGCATGGGAAATTCCCGTCCGTTTTCATCCGTTACGCAATAAACGTTTTTCTTATCGCAGCGTCCGCAAGTCTTTTCAAACGGACAATAGCACAAGTCCATCACTTTTACGTCGCCGCTGCTCAATACAAACGCTTTTTCGCTAATTAATCCTTTCAATTCCGTATAATTTGCTTCCTTGGAAAGCGCATAATAGCGCACGTTTTCAAATTGTAAAAGCTGCGCAATGGATACACGATTGATAAGGTGTAATCCTGTACCCGCAAACACGGCAACGTTATGCATTTTCGCGAACTGCAACGCCGCATAATTTTCCGCATACACGCCGTCCAAATGATATTTTTCTATCATTTCAGCAATGCTTTGCTCTTGCGAGCTTGTACAAAACGGCGGATAATATATTAATCTCTCAAAATCGCCGTTTGCAAAATTTGCTGGGATTTCGTCGCTATATCTATCAGGCTTATAAACTGCAACGTCTGTCTTAACGCCGCCAAAATCGTTAGAAATTACCGCTATTTTCTCGTTTTTACCATCAGGTAAACTGGCTTTCAAGGACAAATTTTTCGTTTGATTACGCCCTTGTTTTACAATATTTTCAGCAATTTTTTCGTAAAATTCTCTACGGAATGCATTTAAAACGGATTTCGCAATAAAGATTTGTCCGCGTAAGACAATTTCTTCAAATTGCACTTCTATGGGCAATCCGTCCGTTTTTTCAAAACACGAAATTAGTTGTTCTTCCGTCAATGCTTGGTTGTTGGCGGTTTGTAAAACATCTTTTGAGGTTACGACAACGTCGCCACACACCGCCACTGCGTTTTGCCCTTCGCAAAAATGTAAACGTATCGGCAACTCCGCCCGCTTTTTCGCGGAAAGTACGCGTGCATTTACCGCCGTATCCGTAGTAATAAACACGCCGTCGCCGTTTTTTAAACGTGCAGAGCTGACAATAGTAAACCCACGCGGAACGGCTTTGCCAAATACAGCGCCACCCACTTCCTTACCGCCTCGTAAAATTTTAAACGCGTCGCCGTTTTGCGCCTTGCAAATACTTTCCACCACGTACGCGCCGTTGACCACTTTGACAACGCCGACCTTTTCCCCGATATGCCCTTGCACGGAAGAGGAAATAAAACGTTTATCCTGCCCAAACGCAAGACCTTTCGTATAGTTTCCACGGTTATACGTGCGTTTCAAATCGGACAAACTTTGCTCAATTTTCCCCGCGTTTACATTATCTAAAATAGCGCGATAATAACGCACAGCCGCCGCTACGTATTCCGCGCGACGCATTCTACCTTCAATTTTAAAGGAAACCACACCTGCTTGTATCAGTTTATCTATGCTTTCCCCTACGCATAAATCGGCAAGGGACAAAGCATAGTTTCTTTCTTCAAAGCCACTACGGTTTATGGAATATTGTTTACGGCAAGGTTGCTTACATCTTCCGCGGTTACCGCTATTTCCGCCAGCAAACGACGAAAAATAACACTGCCCTGAAAAACAAGTGCAAAGCGCGCCTTGCACAAATACTTCCGTTTCGATAATCTCTGTAATTTTTGCAATTTCATCAAGAGGTGTTTCGCGGGCAAGAATTACGCGTGAAAAACCGCATTCCTTTGCAAATAACGCACCGCTGACGTTACATACGCCCGCCTGTGTACTCAAATGCAAAACCACGTCGGGTAAACGCTCTTTAATCGCTTTTCCAAGCAACGCATCCTGCAAAATAATCGCATCTACGCCCACCTGCCAAACGTCCGCTAACGTTTGCAAAAAGCTGTCAAGCTCGGTATCTTTCACGATAGTGTTCATTGCAACGTACACGTTTACGCCGCAAAAATGTGCGTTTTTAACCGTTTCGGCTAATTGTTCAAGCCCGAAGTTTTCAGCGCCTTGACGCGCGGAAAAAGCGCTATATCCAAGATATATCGCATTTGCCCCGTTATCGATTGCTGCTTGCGCGCACTGCGCGTTGCCTGCCGGCGCTAAAATTTCAAGCATACCTTAATTTCCTTTTGTGTATTATTCGCAAAAACCGAACGTATAAATCGCTTCGGCTATGGCGCCTTCTTCGTTGGTAGATTGTAAAACGGTTGCAGATTGTTTTAATTCTTTCGCCGCATTTTGAAC
>JAZQWZ010000116.1:0-7957 GCA_045632625.1 Candidatus Scatosoma sp.
GCGGCAATCGCACCGTAAATAGGGCCTAAAAACCAGCCCGAGAGCAACACAAACACGTCGCCTACGTTAAAATATCCGTTAGGTAAAGGAAGGGTAATGATAAACGTTGCCACAAAACACAGCGCGGCAAACATAGCGGTAAAGCTCAACCGTTTTGCTGGCGTGTAATCGGGTAATAGGTATACTTTTTTCATTTTGACTCCAAATGTAAGTAAAAATTATATAACAAAGTATACGCCTATCCTTATAGAATGTCAAGTAATTTACGATATAAAATTAAATTTTTTGCGGTTTTATACACTCGCCTGTGGAGGCGCTTTGGAAGATGACGAAAAATCCGTTTGCGCCCTGCAAGCAAGAAACGGGTACAAAGCTGCAAACGTCGCTTATTTCCGTGGGCGGATGGTCCTTATCTTCCGCTTTCAAAGCATAGCAAATATACTTGGCGATACCGTCGTCGTACACAACGCCAACCAAATATTCGGGATTTTCTTCCGTGCCTTTTACGCGCACCCATTCGCTACAAGAAAACGCGTCCTTTAAGGTGTTGTCCTTAGGGTGCTGAGAAAACAATTCGTCAATTTCCGTTTTTACCGAGTGGTAATATCCGTCCGATTGCGTCGTAAACGCATGGCGTACGTCGTCAGTATCGTCATTTTGCGCAAGGTCAACCCCGTCTTTCGTTCCTTGGCTTTTAATTGCGCTTTCAGCGTATGCATCGCTGCCAGCTTCTTGAAACAGCTCTTGTCCATCTTCCTTTTGCTCCTTGAAATAATTTTCGTCAGCCACCACTTCGTCGTCGTACGACGGCAAAGCCGTTTCGTTTGTAGGCGTAGGAGTAGGCACGGAAACGGGGGTAGGCGTGTTTAAAACGGCTTGCGTTGCTGCCTGTTCCAAAATAGGTTCTTTGCGTGGCGCAAGCGGTTGTTTTTGCGGAAAGACGGGGGGCAGGGTTGCGTTGAGTATAGTTTTCCAGTCGTACGCACCGTTGCCGTTAATGCCGTATGCGATAGGCACGACGTCGTTTTTTACGTAGCAAATGACAGCGCAAAACCCGTGCGAAATATCCAAATCGGATAAAATATTAAAAATACTTTTTCCGTGCAGAGCAAGCATTTCCGTTTTGCCCTTGCCGTCCGAAAGCAAACAATAATATTCCCCCAAGGCAAGGGGCGCGAAATTGATAATGGAAACTTCCACTGCTAAGTTTTTCCCGTATTGTTCTATTTTCACCAAACCCGACAACGTTTTTCCATCTCCTGAGAACCCCTGCTTTAACTGCCGTAAAATACACATTTTTTTCACGTAATTCATATTTTCACCCGTTTTGACGTAATTTATATCATGTCACAATCTATTGTATATGCAATACTGGGTAGAAAATTGACTATTTTGCTTGTTTTTACGCAAAAAATGCGGAAAATTTCGTTTAATGCGTTGACCGAGCGTGTTTTTTGGGCTATAATAGAAGGGGAAGAAAAAAGGAGTGCGAAGCATGAACGAAAAAAGTTTGGAAATCGCCTTAATCAAATACAATAAAAAAACGTGGTGCAAAAGCGGAATTTTGGGTTTTTTCATCGGGCTTGCCGTGATAGTGCCGGGAATAAGCGGTTCTACGGTCGCGATTATTTTTAAGCTTTACGATCAATTTCTGTACGCGCTTGGCAATTTATTTAAGCAGTTTAAAAAATGCTTTACATTTTTACTTCCCATCGGGGTAGGCGCGGTGCTTGGGGTCTTGCTTGGTTTTATCGCCGTGAAAGAACTGCTTGCTTTGTTGCCCTTTGCCATCGTTTGCCTATTTGCAGGGCTAATGGTCGGCGCGTTTCCCGCGGTATTTGCGGAAATCAAGGACGCGGAAAAATCGGTGAAGCGTATCGTGCTGTTTGGCGTTGGGTTAAGCATTCCGTTACTTATGGGCTGTTTAAGCGCCTTCGTGTTTGCAGAAGAGCAAAGCGCGGACATTTTCGCAAAAGTAACCGTATGGCAACCGTTTGCAGGCGTGATCATCGGCGCAATTTGCGGTATAACCCAAATCGTACCCGGGCTTTCCGCCAGTGCTATTTTAATGTCGGTAGGCTGGTTCCAAACGCTAATCAATAGCGTTAGCGTTACTTACTGGCAAGCAAACCCCGCCATTTTCTTTGTGTACATCGGCTTAGGCGTAGGCTTTTTCGGCAGTATTATTTTGCTTTCCAACTTGCTTTCGCGCATCTTCGCCAAAGCAAGAACAACAGCCTATTGCATGATTGTAGGTCTGTCGCTTGGCTCTATCTTCGCTATGTTTTGCAACGGAGATATCGTCGCCGTATATACCGCTTGGGCGCAAAACGGCGTAGCGGTGCTTGACCTTGTGCTGGGCATTTTACTCTTTGTAGTTGGCAGTATCGCCGCATACGCGCTTGTCAAGTACGAACGCAAAAAAAACGCGGAGCAAGCGCAAACCGCGCAAGGGGAATAAACCGTGTCAAGATGGAGTGAATGGCTAAACAAATTGCGCGAAAAAGCCGCTGCACGCGGATACACCTGCGATATTTGCGGTGCGGAGCTGTTTGATTATCCCATCCACCGCATATGTCAAGAGTGTGACGGCTTACTTGTCAAAAACGACGGAAAAACCTGTCCAAAATGCGGCAGAGCAACGCAAGCAGACGGCGCGTGTTTGGATTGCAAAAATCATTTACCCAAATTCAGCGCGGCATTTTCCGCTTTTCCCTATGAAGGCGTCGCCGCGCAAACGGTCAACGCCTTTAAAAACGGCAAACGCTATCTTGCGTGGTACTTTGGGGAAACGCTAGCGCAAAAAGCAGTGCAAACGCTTTCTTTGGAAACCTTGCAAGAAGCCGAATGGCTGCTTTTGCCCGTTCCGCTCACGGTCAATCGTCAAAAGGAAAGGGGGTATAACCAAGCGGAAGAGCTTGCTTATGCCATGTACCGCACTTTGCAAAAAATGGGCGTAGAGTGCCTTTACGATACGCAAACGCTCATAAAGCGCAGAGACGAGCATATGCAAAAGCATCTTTCGTCCAAGGAACGCTTTGAAAACGCCGAAGGGGCGTATCATTTACATAAACGCAAGCTCTGCAAGGATAAAAACATACTGCTTATCGACGATATATTAACGACGGGCGCAACAGGCAACGCCTGCGCAAAATTGCTCTTAAACGCAGGCGCAAAGTGCGTGTATTTATGCACCGTAGCCGCCTTACCCGAACGCAAATAGCGTAAAGAACGCAAAAGCTTGCATAAAAACTTTATACAAACCGCCGTGCTTCGAGATAATAATTCCAACGCGCGGCACTTATTTTTTCTATGCGCGCATAATCGGACGCGGTGTGCAAAATATAATTATCCCCAAGATACACGGCAACGTGCCCCACGCGCTCCACACCCGTCAAATGATAACGGCTTTCGTTGGTGAAATACAGACAATCCCCGCGCTGAATATCCGCGCGCTTTACCTTTTTCCCTTGTACTACCTGTGTGCGCGTCGTTACTTGTAAGTTGACGTTCGCGCCTTTGTAGAACATATATTGTACCAAGGACGAGCAATCGAATTTTTGTGCGGAAAAGCCCTTTAAAAGATTGCCCTTTCCGTCGTGCAACCGCACCGCGCCGTATACGTAGGGTACGCCGATCAGTTTATAGCCTTCTTCAATCACGCTTTCCACTTTGGGATTTTCACTCTTCTTTAAAGACAGTACGGCGGCGTAGGAAGTGGAAATATACGCCGTTTTTCCGCGGTAATACGTTTGATACCAATCCCCCGTTTGTCCAACAATGGCATAGGTAGTGTTCTTTTCCGCCGCGCCGAGTACTGCATACGAAGTGCCTGCGCCCGAGCGTATATTTACGTTATTTCCCGTACAACGTATGTACTTCGCATACGAAACCTGCGGTTGGGGGTCGGGGGCAGGCTCAGGCTCGGGCATAGGGGTGGGTTTTTCATTTGGTTGCGTACTTGGTATGCTCGTTTGGTTGTCCGTAGGCGGTGTTTGTTCCGTATCGGGCAACGGAGTTTCTATTTGTCCAGGCGGGGAAATATCCCCTTGATGATCATTTTCACCGCATGCGGTAAGCGCGCCTGATAACACAAACGTTACAGCAAGCGCCGTGCAAAATAATTTTTTTCTATTGTTTTTCATCTTTTTTCTCCTTGTTCATAAAAGTTTTTTTCGTCTAAGCGTCGACTTAAGGCTATTATAAAAGGAAGAAAAGTAAAAAAGCAAGCCATAAAATTTACCAACAAAGGAAAATGCAGGGGATAATAAGTAAAATAGATTAAAAAACGGCAAAGTGTGGCAATGCAGGAAAAAATTCCCCTGCCATTTTGTGTATAAATGCGTTGAGTGCTTGAAAAATACGGCAAATTGTGCTATAATAAGCGCATAAAAAGATAGGTGAAACATATGAAACAAAAAATGCTAACGGACGTGCATACGCACTCTGCCTTTTCCTGCGACGGAGTTTCCCCGCTTGCGGAAATGCTTCAAACCGCCTGCGAAAAAGGGGTAGCCTTTTACGGTGTGGCGGAGCACGTGGACTACGGTGAAAATTTAAGTGAAGATTTACCTTTGATTGACGCGGAAGAATATTTCCACACGGCGCGGCATTTGCAGGAAGATTACGCCGGGGTAATGAACGTATTTGTTGGGGTAGAATATGGCTATGATAAAGAGGCAAACGTGCAGGACAGGTATGCGATCACTGCGCAAAAATACCAACCTGATTTTGCCGTAAATAGCATACATTTACGCGATAAAGTGGATTATTACCATCAAAAACCTTATTATAAAGAAGAAGACGGTAAGCAAGTTTTGCGCGATAAAAAGGAAGTATACACCGAGTATTTACAGCTGGTTTTACAAAGCTTAGACGCGGAGTATCCGTACGATATCGTAGGGCATTTGGGTTATCCCGTGCGTTATGCGCCGTATCAAGACAAGGCGATGCGCTATCAAGATTTTTCTCAGCTTTTCGATGAAATCTTAAAAACCATCATTGCGAAAAATAAAATTTTAGAAGTCAATGCGTCCGCGAACGGTTCAGGGGAAATTTCCTTTGCCTGTCCCGATGTTTTGAAACGATATTTTGAGCTTGGCGGTAGGCAAATTTCCTATGCAAGCGATGCGCATTCCAAGGAAAGTATTTTGCGCAACCGCGAAAGCGTAGTGCAAATGCTCAAAGAAATCGGCTTTACCTATTTGACCGTGCCTTGTCGGGGTGAATATATCAAAGTGGAAATATAAGGGGGCAAACTATGTCGCAATTAGATATTTTGAAGTTATTTCAATCGCTTGGCGAAGAAACGGATTTTGCCGATTTTACCCCTGACGAGTTACAAGCTTTGCTTGATGAAATGCAAGCGGACGGCCCTGTACCTTTAACCAAAGAAGCTTTTAAGGAACGCTATTTTGCTTTCTACGATGACGTAAAGGACAAGTCCTTAAAAAACCAAGACTGGTAAAAACAAAGCATATACGTCGCAATACGGCGTTAACCTTACGTTTCCCCTTGGTTGCGTACCCCAAGTACGCGCCCTGCAGGAAAGCCGCGGTTGCCTTGTCTTGCTCGTATCTGCTTCGTTTTTATTCGCATTGCGCTAGCTAAGCAGTACATCAAGCAGCCGCAAGCCCACGTTAACCTTACGTTTGCGCTTGGTCACGTACGACGTGTACGCTCCCGTCGCGCAATCCGCGCGCTTCGCGTCTTGCTCGTATCTGCTTCGTTTTTATTCGGTTGTTCCAGCCGTGCGGTACGTCAAGCACGTCGCAATTCCACGTTAACCTTACGTTTGCGCTTGGTCACGTACGACGTATACGCTCCCGTCGCGCAATCTACAATCAATAAATCAAATAACACCTATAACCAATCATCAAAAAGTCAGGCAAAAGACAGCCTGACTTTTTTTAGTGATTTGCTTGCGTTTTTTAGCAGTTTGTGGTATACTGTTAAATGGCGAAATAAATAAATTTTTACAATATGGCTCCAAGACGGAGTGCGGAACACACAAAACACAAAAGAAAGGAGAGATTAAAAAATGTTAACGTGTTTCTTATTATTACTTGCAGGTGTAGGCGTATTTATTGCGGGTATGAACATGCTTGGCGATGGGTTGGAAAAGAGCGCAGGCAAGGGGATGAAAACCTTGCTTGGCAAAATCAGCAACAACCGCTTGGCAGGCGTTGGTATCGGTGCGGGGGTAACCGCCATCATCCAAAGCTCGTCGGCAACTAGCGTCATGGTAATCGGTTTCGTAAATGCAGGGATCATGTCTTTGTACCAAGCAACCGCCATTATTTTGGGCGGTAATATCGGTACGACGGTTACGGGTATTATCGTATCTTTAAAATCGCTCGGCATTTCCGACTGGTTGGCGTTGCTCGCCTTCGTAGGCGTTATGATGACCTTTTTTAAACCGGAAAAGGCAAAGCAAATCGGCGAAATTTTATGCGGTTTCGGTTTGATTTTCGTAGGGCTTAATTTAATGAGCAGTGCTTTTGATACGAGCACGGCAGGTGGACAAGCGGTTATTAACTTTTTCCAAAATATGTTCAAGGAAATGAGTTTTCCTGTATTGCTCGTTTTGCTTGGGGCAATCTTTACAGCGATTATTCAAAGCTCGTCGGCGGCAACGGGTATTTTTATCACTATGGTTGGTGCGGGTGCGCTTGGATTAGAAGAAGCGTTGTTCTTAGTGATCGGTTCCAACATCGGTACGTGTGCAACGGCGCTTCTTGCTTGTATCGGTGCAGGTGTAAACGCAAAACGTACGGCGTTTATTCACGTATTTTGTAAAACGGTTGGGTCGATACTCTTTACGTTCTTGCTTTGGATTTTCAAAGACTATGCAATTCATTTCCTGCAAGCGTTTATGCCGAATAACCCCCAAATGCAGTTGGCTTGGTTCCACGTGATTTTCAACGTAACGAATACGTTTTTACTTATCGGATTTATTCCTTCGATTGTCAAGCTTGCTATGCACGTTGTCAAAGACAAGCCCGTTGAAGAAGAAAAGCATCGTTTCAAATTCGTCGACGAACGTTTGTTGAAAACGCCCCCTGTGGCTATGATGCAGGTAAAAAAGGAAATCGAATATATGGCAGCGCTCGCGCGTGAAAACATCGAAAAATCCTTTAACGCCATTTTCACAGGCGATGATACGGATGGGAAAGAAATTTACGAAAAGGAAGAAATTATCGACTTCACCAACCACGCGTTGTCTAAATATTTAATTCGTTTATCCCCGCTTGTTGCGGCTGGTGACGAAAAGGTAATCGGTTCGTATTTCCACGTATTAAACGACGTAGAACGTGTTGGCGATCACGCGGAGAACTTCCATGAAATCGGCACGCAAATGGCGAAAGAAGGGCTGTCCTTCTCGGAAAACGCACTTGCGGACTTGAAAGAAATGCACGACAAAATTTTGCGTATGTTTGAAATTGCAAGCGAGGCGTTCGACGATAATAAGAGCACTCGCCTTGGCGAATTGACACAGCTGGAAAACGAAGTGGACGAAATGAAACGCACGCTTACGGCAAGCCACTTTACGCGTCTTGCGGAAGGGAACTGTAAAGTAGAGCTTTCGGCATACTTCTCATCGACCGTTGCAGGGCTTGAACGTGTAGCCGACCACCTTGTCAACGTAGGGTACAGTATCTTGAACCCCACGGGTTCGCAAAGCGAAGCAAGAAAATCTGAACTTATTTAAATATGGCTCTGTCACATCATATGGTTGATTTTTGATGGAAAAATGCTGCGAAATACTGCGTATTTTGCTCGGTTACAGGCCGCTGGGGGTATGCGCCCTTACAAAATACTTGTCTTTCTTGCATTTTTCTCATCAACCTGCGAAAAAGTATTTTTTGCATAAATCAACCATCTTCCGTGACAAAGCCTAAAACAAAACAATCGCCACCGCCTTGTCTTTCCTGACAAGGCGGTTTTTTGATAAAAA
>JAZQWZ010000117.1:0-5288 GCA_045632625.1 Candidatus Scatosoma sp.
GTAATAAACGAAGCTTCGTCCGAGCAAAGGAACACGCAAAGTCCGCCAACGTCTTTTTCGGGGTCGGCAAATCTGCCCATAGGCACGCCCTTGATGGTTTGTTCGTATCTTTCAGGGTATTCTTCCTTGAATTTTTGCAAGCCTTCCGTCATGGCAAGGGGGCAAATCACGTTTACGCGTACGCCGTCGGGCGCCCATTCGGTTGCCGCCACGCGCGAAAGCCCGCGGATACCTTCTTTAGCCGCCGCGTAGGACGATTGCGCAATTCTGCCAAACAAGCCTGCGCCCGATGCAAAGTTCACCACAGCGCCTTTGCTTTCTTTCAAATACGGATATGCCTTTTGCATATAGAAGAAGGTCGCGTAGATGCCCGAATAGATAGCCAAATCCAAATCTTCCTTGGTATGTTGCACAAGCATTTTACCCGATGCGGAAGCTTGCGCGTTGTTGACAACAGCGTCAATGCGGCCAAATTTTTCTACCGTTTTGTCGATTACGTTTTGGATTGCCGCTTCGTCTGCGCCGTCCGCGGCAACCGTCAGCACTTCACAGCCGTACGCGCTTTCCAGCTTTTCTTTTGCGGAAACAAGCGTGCTTTCCGTTCTGCCCGTAATCACGATTTTAGCGCCAGCTTTTGCAAACGCCGTGGAAAGACCAAAACCGATACCGCGACCGCCACCGGTGATAATAACTACTTTGTCTTGTAAAGAAATCATAAGATTATTCTCCTAAATTTATTTTCTACACACAGTATAACATATAAAAAGGCACGTTGTCAAGAAAATGCATGAAAAAAACCAACTTGTAACAACCGTTACTTTTTCACCTTTTTACATAAGATATAATCGCAGTTGACCATACCATGTCCTAATTGAACGTCAATTTCTTGCTCAATTTCAAAGCCATTTTTCCTATAACATTTCAAAGCGCGTTGGTTTTTTTGGTTAGCGCTTAGCCGCACGTCCTTGCCGAACGAGCAAAGATAGTCAAACACAAACGCAGGGATACCTTTTCCGCGTGCAAAAGGCAAAAGATACAGCTTGTCCATATACGTGTCGTTTTCTCTATCCACGTACACAACTACGCCCGCGCGCTTGCCGTTATCGTCGATAATATTGCGATATTCATACCCAGCGCCGCGGTAAAATTGCAAACCGTCCTTGGAAAAATATTTATCCAGCAAAAAATCAATTTGCGCGGCAGGCAAAAATCCGCCGTACGTTTCATGCCAAAGCGGCGACATAAAATCTCTAAGCAAAGAAAATTCTTGTTCCGTTAGCAAGGTAAGCTGCATAAAAAACACTCCCTTCACAGTTTTTGTCATTATAGCACGAAAAAGAAAAAAAGTCAAACGCTGGGTAAAATAATCAGTAAAAAAATCCTCAAAAGCTATTGAAAAAGCGGCGATAATGTGATATAATCATAAGGTATGGAGTGTAAAATGGTAAGCACGCATTTATTCACGTTAAAAAAATATATGATAAAGGGGAAAAAACATGCATTATAACGTAATTATTATCGGCGCAGGTCCGGGCGGCATTTTCACCGCGTACGAACTTACGAAGCTTGCGCCCAGTTTAAAAGTAGCAGTATGCGAAGGCGGACAGGAACTTAAAAAACGCCGTTGTCCAATCGATGGACAAAAGGTAAAAACGTGCATCAACTGCAAAAGCTGTTCGATTATGAGCGGTTTCGGCGGCGCGGGCGCATTTTCCGATGGGAAGTATAACATCACCAACGATTTCGGCGGTACGTTGTACGAATATATCGGTAAGCAAAAGGCGATGGAGCTGATGCAGTACGTAGACGAAATTAACTGTAAATACGGCGGGGCGGAAACCAAATTATATACGACGGCTGGCTCGAAATTTAAAAAGCTTTGTATGCAAAACGATTTGCACCTTTTAGACGCGTCCGTGCGCCATTTGGGCACGGATATCAACTATATCGTTTTGGAAAATATGTACAACGAGCTGAAGGGCAAGGTGGATTTCTATTTCAACTGTCACGTGGATAAGGTGCATTTGCAGGAAAACGGCTATGAAATTGTAACCAAAAAAGGCACGTATACCTGCGATAAATGCGTAGTGTCGGTAGGGCGCAGCGGTAGCAAATGGATGCAGCAGGTATGCGATGAATTGCAAATTCCCACCAAATCCAACCGTGTGGATATCGGCGTGCGCGTAGAATTGCCTGCGGAAATTTTCTCGCATTTGACCAGCGAGCTTTACGAAAGTAAAATTGTGTACAGAACGGAAAAATACGGCGACAAAGTACGTACGTTTTGTATGAACCCCAAGGGCGCCGTGGTTAGCGAAAACACCAACGGTATCGTTACGGTAAACGGGCATAGCTACGAAGATCCCGCCAAACAAACGAACAATACCAACTTTGCGCTTTTGGTTGCCAAGCATTTTTCCGAACCGTTTAAGGATTCCAACGGCTATGGCGAATCGATTGCGCGCCTTTCCAATATGCTTGGCGGCGGTATTATCGTGCAACGCTTCGGCGATTTGATTCGCGGCAGAAGAAGTACGCCTTCGCGTATTGAAGAAAGTTTTACCGTGCCTACGCTGAGCGCAACCCCCGGGGATTTGAGCTTGGTACTCCCCAAACGTATTTTGGACGGTATTATCGAGATGATTTACGCGCTTGATAAAATTGCGCCGGGTACGGCAAACGACGACACGCTGTTGTATGGTGTGGAAGTAAAATTCTACAATATGGAAGTGGCAGTGGACGAAACGTTGCAAAGCCGTTATCAGGGTTTATACGTAATCGGCGATGGCAGCGGTATCACGCATTCGCTTTCCCACGCGAGCGCAAGTGGCGTACACGTAGCGCGCCATATCGCGGAAGTATAATCAAACGACAAAAAATCAAAATAAAAAAACGCCAGCGAATTGCCTTTTAAACGGGCAATTCGCTTATTTTTTAACAAAACTATCGTTGAAACCATAAAAATATATAAAAGGTGCGCAAAAAATCCAAGCGTTGTTGTTTCAAATGTTGACTTTTTCAACAAAATAACTTATAATCGAATGTATACAAACGTAACGCAATAAGGGGAAAATCGTATGGAGATCGTGTTATTAACGGCATTAGGCGTGGGCGGTGCAACGATGGTAGGCGCGCTTATCGGTTTTTTCAGCAAGCAAATAACGCATAAATTTTCCGATATCGTGTTATCGTTTGCGGCAGGTGTTATGCTTGCCGCGGCAGTGTTCGGGCTTTTAATCCCTTCCTTGGAATACGGTGGAAAATGGGGATTGCTCGTTACCATCGCAGGTGTTTTCACGGGCGCGGTTTGCTTAAATTTGGTGGATAAACTCGTTCCGCACCTGCACAAATTTGTAGGTGTCGGGCAAGAAGAACACGCAAACGCATCCTTAAACAAAGTGTTGTTGTTTGTAATGGCGATTGCTATACACAACCTGCCGGAGGGAATCGCGGCAGGGGTTGGCTTTGGTAGCGGTAACACGTCGCAGGCGCTGATCATTGCCGGCGGTATAGCTTTGCAAAATATTCCCGAAGGTATGGTTATTATCGGCCCTATGCTTTCGGCAGGGATTTCCAAAAAACGCACGCTTTTATGCGCGCTTGCTACGGGACTTGTCGAAGTAGTCGGCACGCTAATCGGCTATTTTGCAGTGAGTATTTCCGCTGCAATTTTACCGTTCGCGTTAGCCTTTGCAGGCGGTACGATGCTGTACGTAATCAGTGATGAAATGATTCCCGAAACGCATGCGCATGGCAGTGAACGCGGAGCAACGTACGCGCTGCTCGTCGGTTTTTGTTTGATGCTTGCCATGGATGTGTTGCTCGGGTAAAATAAACAATAGAATATCTTTTAGGAGTATACCAATGAAGAAAGTACGTTTACTATTTTCCACGGGTATGATGCTGATTTTTGCGGCGATATGTGCAATATCGACCGCTTTTTTCATGCCCAAAACCACCAAAGCGCCTATTATACAAGCCGTAGCGGCAAGTACGATAAGCGATACCTACCAAGGCGTCACGTGGACGTTCAACGCGGACACGGGTGGCTTGTCTATAACGGGAACAGGCGCAATGCCCTATATAGACGAGCCGGAAGGGACAACGGCTTGGCGGCAATATAAAACGCAAGTGCGCACGGTATATATTGCCGATACGATAACGGCTATCGGGATGAATGCGTTTTGCGATATGCAAAATCTTTGCGAAGTGACGATAGGTAGCGGTGTAACCAAAATCGGTACGTCGTCCTTTCGTAATTGCGTATCGTTGAGAGATTTATACATTCCTGCCAACGTACAACAAATAGACAATTACGCCTTTAAAAACAGCGGAGTGCAAAACCTTACGCTGTCCAACGGCTTGCTTACGTTGGGTAAGCAGGTATTTTCGGGCTGTACGTCGTTGCAAGCGGTGCATATTCCTGATACGGTAATGCAAATAGGCTTAGAATGCTTTGCCGATTGCACGGCGTTAGCAACAGTCACAATCGGTAACAGTTTAACGGAAATTCCTGCTTCCGCTTTTGGAAATTGTACTTCCTTACAAACGCTTGATTTGGGCGACGGCGTTCAAACGGTGGGAGAAAGCGCATTTAAAAACTGCCTGTCGCTTACGCATTTGCGAGTAGGCAACAGCGTACAAACCATTTCCAAAAACGCCTTTTACGGTTGCGAACAATTAACCCAGTTATATTTAAGCGATAGCGTAACGACCATTGCCGAGTACGCCTTTTATGGCTGTAAAGTTTTGCATATTTTGCGGATAGGAGCATCGCTTACCACGATAGAAAACAATGCGTTTGTATTTACGACGCACGAAGCAAGATTTGGCGTTGTTTACGTACATGCCCCTGCCGTAGCGAGTAATTTAAGCGATCAAATGATGTTTGGCCGTTTGGCACAACACGTGCTTACTTTGGCAATAGCAGACGGCTTGGAAATGCATAATTTTATCAAAGAGCAATTTGCTCAAAAGCAAGACGTTCAATATAAACAAACAACGTATCAAGTATATACGCACAAAGGGCATGTTCAACACGACTGGCGGTCTTACGAAATTTCCAGTGCTTCTTGTTTACAGGCAGGTTTTCAAGGCGAACAATGCGCCGATTGTTATCTTATCAAAGGCGAAGAAACGTTTGCGCACCATTACGTCTATCAACCGACGGATACGCAAACGCACTTGAAGATTTGTACGATTTGTAACGAACAACAAGCCAACCAGCACGCGTGGGACGAAGGCACGCAAACGCTTGCCCCTACGCATACTTCCACGGGCAGTGAAAA
>JAZQWZ010000118.1:0-2513 GCA_045632625.1 Candidatus Scatosoma sp.
CCATTTTTAATGGAAAATTCGCTAAACGCTTTGATATAATTATCAAACGCAAACGGTGGATAGAAGGAAAACAGATTTGCGTTTCGTTTGTCGTAATTAAAGCCGTAATTCCCCAAGCCGACCCCCGATTTTTTCACCGAAATAAAGAAGCCTTGCAGGAAAATAACGAAAATCACCACCGAATACAGCACAAACACCACAAGCGCAACTGTAAAGACGATTTTTTTAGAGAGACTTTTTTGATTTTTTCTTTCTGTACTCATCTTTTCACCCCTCCTTACTCATCATTCGGTGTCACAAGCTTTCGTACTGTGAACACGATAGGAACGGTAATCACCGTCATTATAAGACCGATTGCAGAAGGCAGATAAAGGGAAGTACGCCCCTTTAACGTCAAATGATACATTAAGTAAGAAAGGGTTTCCGTTTCTTGAGCGCCTTTTGTAAAGGCAAGGATCGGCCCCGATGAGCCAAGACACCCCGCCGTGGTTAGAATGATGATGGTAGAAAGCGTAGGCCATATCCCAGGAATAACTAGATAAATGAGTTCCTGAAACCAGTTACAGCCGTCGATTTCCCCTGCTTCTAACATTTCGGGGCTCAGTGAGTTCATTGCCCCGCACACCACAACGATAGTAGTACCCAAACCGCACAAAACATTATAGATAAGTATCGTCCAAATCGCAGTGCTCGGATCGGTAAGCGGAGCTTGATATACAGCATCCGCGGGATTTGTTAATTGAAAAATCTTGTGCATCAAGCCGCCGTGGTCTATGAGATACCTATACATCATAACCAGCGCTGAACCAGTAACAACGCTAGGCAGGTATGTGACTACACGGAAAAAGCGGTAACCTACGATTTTCTTATGAATAAAGTAGGAAGCCAAAATCGACAGCGGAAAACTCACCAACATGCCTGAGCCGAAAAACAGCATTGTATTTTTGAACGCCGTACCGATTTTAAATCCGTCCACCAAGTTTATGCCTTGCGTTAAACTTTTCCAAATGTTTTCAAATTGATCAAAGCTGAACACCTCTTTTCCGTCTTCTAGCGTTTTAAACGCAAGCGAGAAAGAATCCAAATGCACATACACCCAGAACACCAAAAAATTGATAATCGGCAAAACCAAAAAGCTGGCAACGAATATCTTTTTCCTAAATTTTCGCGTATGTATTATTTCATTTAACTCCATACATTTCTCCTTTTTAGTAATAACCAAGATTTAGTAATTATAAGTGCTAATATTTCTATGATCGTACCACGTGCCGGAATCGTATTGGGGTAACGGCTCCCAGCTAGGCAACAACAGTTCGTCCTCTAATTCCTCTATCGCCGTTCCGCTTTCCGCGTAGTTTTTCATACATTCTAACACATATTCGTAACGAATAAGCTGACCGCCCAAATGGAATTGATTGCATTCTGCACCGATAGCCATATTCTCACGCAAGAAATATCCGTTGAACAGTTTAATAAACGTTTTCATATCGCCTATCAGCGTGACCATTTCCGTGCAAAGGGATTTGACTTTTTGTCTATCCCCTGTTTCGTATGCCTTTCTCAGCTTTGTAGGCAGTTCCGATTTGACAGAGAAAATTTTCGCAAGCAAGCTGTACTTTTCGAAAACGTATTGATATGCGCCACCATTTACGTTTGCATATTCTTTTGAAAGCCTTGCATACGCCTCGCCAACCCCGTCGGGGAACAGCAAATGAAAATTCCCAAGCAATATATCCGAATACAAAGCACAAAACGAAGTATTTCTCTTTACCTCACGATTTCTCTTGAACGGGTCGTCTAAGCAATCAAGCAACATCATATCATCATATTTTACCCCAAACAAGCGGAAAAATTTTTCCTTATCCACCTGTTTATCAGCCGTGTTACCAAGATTGTATTCCGATGCCCAGAACAAGGTTGGCAGTATTGTATACCAACCGCAAGGGGTGCATTTATCCGCCCACAACGTCACCATATAATGTGCGATTCCTTTCTGCTCGCAAACCTTCATTTGCGGAAGCATCGTGGCAATACTGTTACGGTTGTTCGGGGAAAATCCCGCAATTTTCCATGCGTGCCCTGCATAGGTCACTTTATCAGAATATGCCAAAGTTTCGTCGATTAACTTACGCAAATTCTCTTCGTCTTTTTCTTCGTAATTCCAAAGCACAATCGAGGTGTTATCGTGTAAATTGTCTTTCACCTGCTTTGCCGTGACAGTGGAATCGCATTTTTCCGTGAGCATATCGTTCCAGATGTCACAGGCATAGCCGTATTTTTTCGCAATATCCAAAACCCTTATAAGATGCCTTAAAACGAGTTCCTTGCCGTCTGCTCTTCCGTGCATTTTCATATAGTTGCCCATACCGATACCACACGCTTCGTCAAAGCCGATATGTATATTTCTCGACGACAAGCCCTTGGATATAGAGGCAAACATTTTATCGATAAGTTCGTACACCTTTTCGTCGCCAACCATCACCGTCGCATTCGTGTCCATAAGCGGACGGAAA
>JAZQWZ010000119.1:0-3985 GCA_045632625.1 Candidatus Scatosoma sp.
TATAAGCGCTTATGAAAACACGCTGTTGATCGCCAACCAAACGACGGTGGAAATTTACGATACGGCCACGCAAACGCTTACGCAAACGTTCAACGTTTCCCACGGCAATATTGTAGGCGTAGCCAGCGTGTACGGCACGCAATACGTAGCGACGGACGCCAATTACTATTACGCAATCACGCAAGAGAGCCAAACGGAAACACACAAATCCCACACGTCCCCTTCCCCTGATTTATTCACGGCAGACGTGTACGGCAATCTGTACGTGCTCAGCGGCAACAAGGTATATTCGTTTAGCGAAGAAACGCTTATAGACGCCACGGCGCAAGGCGAAGAAACGGTAATTTTCCCTGCGTCCGCTTTTCCCATTCAACAGCTCGCTATCGATTATAACCAAACCGTGTACGCGTTGTCATGCAATAAAATTATCACCGCAACACAAGAATATGCGTTTGATACCCCGCTTGTATACGCAACGCAAACACCCAACGTAACGGCATTTGCATTCGACGTTTTGGAAAACACAACGTACGCGCTTATGGACGAAACGTACGTGCTTTCCACGGCTCGTTTGCAACTCCCCACCGTAAAAACGGTAGCCGTAGAAAATGCAGGCGAGCAAATTTTTGCAAATGCCAGCGCGGAATTTTCCGTGTTGCAAACCAAAGCAAACGCTTTGCTTGGCGAATTTGATATCACTGCATTAAAAGGCGCAACGTATTTCCCCTACACAGCACACAACCGTGCTACGCAAAGCCTGACGGCGCTGAAAATCGGGGAAACAAGTACGCATTACGTCATCGCGCATTTCAACGAAAACAAAAACGCCTACCAAACGTATTTCGTCCGCAAAGGCGATTGCACGTTTATGGCAGGCGACGTATTCCGTACCGACTATGCGGAAAACGAGCGTTCCGTTCTCTACGTATCCAGTGACGTAGCGCTGTATAAATTCCCCTATTTAACCAACCTTTTGACGGTTACGCAACTGCAACGCGGCGCAAAGGTGACGGTGCTTGGGGAAATCCGTCAATTAGACAACGAATATTACCAAGTGCAATATACAAACGACAACGGCGAAACGCTTGTAGGGTATATCCCCAAAGCGTTTACCAACACGTTTAGCGGCTTACCCATGCCCGAACACGCCTACCAAGCCGGTGCGGAAACAAGCGATACCGACGCCGTTTGGCGGCTTGCGTATATTCTTTTGGGCTTTGGCGCAATTTGCATTTTGGTGGATTATTTATTGCTCCGTAAAAGAAAGCCGATCGAATATGAAACAGACGGGCAAATCGACGAACAAATGTAAAAAAATAAAAATACCCCACGGCGCGCGGGGGAATTTAAACAAGGAGGAAAAGAAAAATGCCACGAAGTAACATCGAAAGCGTAGTTCCGCTAACCGTTTTTTCGCGGTGTTTTTTACGCCGCCTTTAAACAAACGGATACTACGCCCCTTTTTAGCAAAAAATAAGAAAGAAGGTGGAACGTAGATATGTACGAAGAAATGATTATGCACCTGCAATCGCAGGATTACGAAACAGCCGCTACACTTGCTAACAAGCTTACCTGTGAAGAGTTGGCTGCTTTTTTGCGCCAAATTAACGAAAAAGACTTGCCTGTTTTTTGTCGCGCGCTGGACGCTGAAAAGCTCGCAGACGCATTAGTGCTGTTGGATACCGAACTGCAAGAAGACGTTATCAACGCTTTACGCGAAGACGAGCTGGAAAAGGTTTTGGACGAACTCACCGTCGACGATACGGTAGAAATGTTGCAAGAACTGCCCCAAGAAATCGTAAGAAGAATTGCGGAAAGCGAAGAAATTGTGCAGCTTTTAGAAAATAGACAGTTTGCCGTACTCAAACCCTTGGTCGCAGGCATGAACGCTACTGACCTTGCCAAAGTGTTTGAGGAGGTGGAAAACCAAGCGGATATGTTGGTACTCTTCCGCATTTTACCCAAGGATTTAGCGGCGGAAACGTTCGTGGAAATGGAAAGCGAAATTAAGGAGCTTTTAATCAGCCGTTTGAGCGACAAAGAACTTCGCGCCGTAATGGACGAATTGTTTGTCGACGATACCGTTGACTTAATTGAAGAAATGCCCGCCAGCGTAGTAAAACGCGTGCTTGCACAAAGCGATAAGGAAACGCGCGCGTACGTCAATGAAATTTTGAAATACCCCAAGGACAGCGCAGGCAGCATCATGACCGTCGAGTTTGTGGCACTGCGCAAGAGTATGAAAGTGTCGCAGGCGTTTGACCGTATCCGTAAAATCGCCATTGATAAGGAAACCATTTACACCTGCTACGTAACGGACGAGCGCAAAAAACTGCTCGGTTTGGTTACGGCTAAGGACTTGCTTTTGGCGTCCCCTGACGCGCTAATCGGCGATATTATGAACGATAACGTGATTTACGCGTATACCTTGGACGACAAGGAAGAAGTAGCGCAAAAAATTTCCGATTACGGCTTTTTGGCGCTTCCTATCGTCGATAGAGAATTGCGCCTTGTTGGCATCGTAACCGTCGACGACGCTATGACCGTCATCGAAGAAGAAAACACGGAAGACATCGAAAAAATGGCGGCTGTCATGCCTACCGACAAACCGTATTTAAAAACCAGCGCGTGGCGCATTTGTCTAAACCGCCTGCCTTGGCTTTTAATACTCTTGATATCGTCCACCCTTTCAGGCTTAGTGATATCTTCCAACGACAAAGTATTCAACGGCGCGGTGTACGGCATTATTTTAACGGCTTGCACTCCCATGCTGATGGGTACGGGCGGTAACGCAGGCTCGCAAGCGTCCGCCATGATTATCCGCGGGCTTGCCTTGGGCGAAGTCAAGTTTTCCGATTTTTGGAAAGTCGTGTGGAAAGAACTGCGCGTAGCTCTAATGCTGGGTGTAATTTTGGCAAGCGCAAGCTTTGTCAAGGTGCTTGTCGTGGACGGCTTGTACGCCGTGGAAGGCGGCTGGTGGATCGCCTTAGTGATTTGCCTTTCTATGCTTGCCACTATTTTAATTGCCAAGCTAATCGGGTGTATGCTCCCCTTGCTTGCCAAGAAATGCAGGCTGGACCCTGCGGTAGTCGCGTCGCCGTTTATTACGACGATTGTGGACGTTGTATCGTTATCCCTTTGTTGCCTGTTCGCCGTTTGGTTTTTAGGCATTGTGTAAAGGAAAGATTCTATCACTTCGCCCTACGGCTTCGTTCCAGAATGACAATAAAAAAAAGCACTTCGCAAAGAAGTGCTTTTTTGTTTGTTATAATAAGAAACTTATACCTATTAGTTGATAGGTGTCCAAGGAGTCCAATTGCCATAACCAAGAATAGTTTTGTAGGTAGCAATACGATCAGCGTTTTGCGTCTTCCAACCTGCAAAACCATCTGCAAGTGCGTTTTGTTCTCGCATGAAAATCTCTTGCGCCAAATATTTGTAAACAGCAACCGTCTTGCCGCTCATGCCGCCGCGACCATCGTAGATACTTTCAGAGTTTGCAAGACCTGCGATGTAGGAAGTAATGTGCGATGCTGCGCCGAAACCGTTTTGCGTTTTACCCATAGCAAATCTATAACCACGAGCTTGCTTTCTGTAACCCTTCGCGTAACCGCTCGTATAAATCTTGGATGCGTCTTTAACGAACGTGTAGCTGCTGTACGTATTTTCGCTCGTCATGTATGCGGAGTTACCGTTTGCCTTTTCAGCAATCGTCTTAGCAGCGTCGTCGCTGGCAATCATTCTCATGAACAATTTACAAATATCAGCCTTCGGCGAACCCTTAGTGATTACCATTTGTTCGCCTGCCGTACGCATAGAATATGCATAACGTGCTCTGCGTACTTCAGCCATATCGTCTTCCGTTACTTGAACGCCCGTTGCATTCGTAACTTCCGTTGCGCATGCAGCAAGGTTGCCTGCCTTGGACAAATCGTCTACGCAAGCGATTGCTTTTCTAAGTGCCGTTTCAAGTTCAGCTTCCGTT
>JAZQWZ010000120.1:0-2259 GCA_045632625.1 Candidatus Scatosoma sp.
CCCATCTTTTGCGCTTCCGCAATCGCATGTAACGCTACCGTCGTTTTACCCGAGGATTCAGGGCCGTAGATTTCGATAATTCTACCGCGCGGGAAACCGCCGATACCGAGCGCCAAATCGAGCGTTAAGCAACCGGAAGGAATTACTTCGATTTCCGTTTTGCCCGCTTCGTCGCCAAGACGCATAATCGAGCCTTTGCCGTATTGCTTTTCAATTTGCAAAAGCACTGCGTCTAACGCTTTCATCTTTTCCGTATTTTTTTCGTTTGCCATAGTGTTTTATATATCTCCTGTTAATTTTTTTCTTTATATTATATATTTTACATCGTTTTCACTTGTTTATACGCCAAGAACATTGCATAGCGGATTGCCGTTTGTGTAATTTCTTCACGCGAACCATCAAATTTATAGCGATACACCGTTACTTTATCCCCCGCGCCTACGGCAATATAGCAAAGCCCAACGGGCAACATGGACTTATCCGTATTCGGTCCAGCTAAGCCCGTAGTTGCCACCGCAACGTCGCAATCGCCCGTAGCAAGCAACCCTGCCGCCATTTCATACGCCGTTTTATCCGACACCGCACCAAGTGTTTTTAGCGTATATTCCGAAACGCCCAAACGCTTGATTTTGGAAACTTCGTTGTAGGTGTTCAGCCCTTCAAAATATACCGCGCTTGCGCCGGACACCGACGTGATTTTTTGCGCAATGCCGCCGCCCGTGAACGATTCGGCTACGCTTATCTTTTTACCGCGCAATTTCAACAGCTCAACAAGCTGTTTTTCAAGCGGTGTATCGTCAATCGCGTATACCGTATCCCCCAAACCGTCCAAAAAGGCGCGCATTAAATCGTCTACCAGCATTTTAGACGCTCTATCATCATAAAAAACGCGAATAACGTCTTCGCCGTATAAATGCGTGTGGTCGTAGCGCATCAAACCGCTATCGACCGTTTTTGCATAGGCAAGCAAGCGTTCTACGTTTTCTCTGTTTGCTCCTACCGCGCGAATGGTGAAACTACCCTGCCTTGTCCCATATTTTTGCGCTAAAAAGGGTGCGCATACCGTTTGTAAATATCCCTTACCCGTTGCGTGCGTTTGTAAGGAAAGCAAAAGACAAGTGTTTTTTTCGTGAAATATTCCCCCGCCGTTGCCGTTGGCTTGAAAGCTTGTTTGCCCATACACACCGCTTGTAATCAAACGGTTTTGCACAATAGACAAAGAAGAAAAGTCCGTTAAAATAAGCAAAATATCGCAACTGTTTTTTAAGTCCGTTACCGCTTTATCGAACGCTTTTTCGTCTGCGGTGAGTAAAGTACGCATTTCATCCATGGGATAGCCGAGCGCGCGAAAATCGTCTAAAAACGACGCGTATTCGCTCGCCCCGAAGCTACCGTTTATTCTATGCCATACGATACATGCGTTTTTCATTGCTTTTACTTACCCCTTCGCGCAAATTATGCGTCTTTAAGCACTTGTTTATTCTTTAATACGTACGTAATGCCCGACCAAACGGTGAGTACCGTCGCCGCCATAAAGAACACGAAACCTATCCACGCGAACACCGTTGCCGCTTTCCCTAAATCCGTAGCCAAAAGCAATATAAAAATGGCTACGTCTTGACAAGCCGTTTTGTATTTACCAAGCTTCTCTGCCGCCATTACAACGCCGTTTGCCGCCGCAATTTGTCTAAATGCGCTGATAATCAATTCTCTTGCTAAAATGACGCAAACGCTAATCGCCGTAATGATATACACAGCTTCATAGGCTTTGTATCCAAACGCGAAAAATACGGGACAGTTGTGGCTTAAAAGCAAAATCATAGCCGTTGCAACAAGCACTTTATCCGCAATGGGGTCTAAAAATTTACCCAAGTTGGTAACAAGACCGCGCGAACGGGCAATGTGTCCATCGATAAAATCCGTGCAAGCCGCCAAAGCAAACAAAATTGCCGCTATGCCGAAGTTAAACGGCACGTCGCGTAAAAAGAATACAAGCACGAAAACAGGTATCATGCAAATTCTTGTTAAGGAAATTTTATTAGGTAAATTCATGGTTGATAATCCTCCGTTTTTCCGTATAAATCATAATCGTCCGCGCTGTCAATGCAAACCTGATATCTTTCCCCTTGCATAGCCTCGCTTGCGTGGAAATACACTTTCCCATCAATATCGGGCGCATTGAAATAAGCACGGCCCACAAAACAGCCCTTATCATAATCAATGCCGTCGCAAAGCACTTCGATTTGCTTGCCCACAAAG
>JAZQWZ010000121.1:0-2261 GCA_045632625.1 Candidatus Scatosoma sp.
AAAAGGGTTGCATATTCGCGCAAAACACGGGTTTTGCCCGACAGGAGCGTACATAGACGTACGTGACTGAGGGCAAGTTCCGTTTTTGTGATGAAGATGCGCCCTTATACGCGTTTCGCAAGTTATAAGCGTAAAGGTGTACCGTTAAAACGTGGAGAGTGCGGCAGATTGCCGCAAACATCGGGTTGCACCCGACGGGAATTTACAAATGGTAAATGAGCAAGGGTGCGTTCCGATTTTGCGGATAAGATGCCGTGCTATACACGTTTCGTTTTTTAGTTGTTGATAAACTTTTCTTCGTCCGCCCAGCTATACAACTTTCTAATTTCCTTACCAACCACTTCGGAAGGATGTTCAGCGGCAATTTTTCTCATGGCGTTGAAGTGTACTTGGCTGCCTGCGTCGGACATATCCAGCAAGAAATCTTTTGCGAACGTACCGTCTTGAATGTCTTTCAAAACCTTTCTCATCGCTTTTTTGGTTTCTTCCGTGATAATCTTCGGGCCGGTGATATAATCCCCGTATTCCGCCGTGTTGGAAATGGAATATCTCATGCCTTCGAAACCGCTTTGATAAATCAAATCAACGATCAATTTCATTTCGTGGATACATTCAAAGTATGCATTTCTAGGGTCGTAACCAGCTTCTACAAGCGTTTCAAAACCTGCTTGCATGAGTGCGCAAACACCGCCGCAAAGCACTGCTTGTTCGCCGAACAAGTCGGTTTCCGTTTCCGTTCTGAAATTGGTTTCCAAAACGCCTGCTCTTGCGCCGCCGATACCGAGCGCATACGCCAAACCGATTTCAAGTGCGTCGCCCGTAGCGTCTTGTTCTACGGCGATAAGGCAGGGAACGCCTTTACCTACTTGGTATTCGCTTCTAACCGTGTGGCCGGGGCCTTTGGGTGCAACCATAATAACGTTTACGTTCTTCGGGGGTTTGATGCAACCGAAGTGAATGTTAAAGCCGTGCGCGAACGCAAGCGTTTTACCTTCGGTAAGGTTGGGTTCAATGCTTTCCTTGTAAAGCTTTGCTTGCTTTTCGTCGTTGATCAAAATCATAATCAGGTCAGCCGCTTTTGCCGCTTCCGCCGCCGTCATAACCTTCAAACCTTGCTTTTCCGCTTTTGCCCAGCTCTTGCTGCCGTTGTACAAACCAACGACAACGTTTACGCCCGATTCTTTCAAGTTGAGCGCGTGTGCGTGGCCTTGCGAACCGTAACCGATGATTGCAACGGTTTTCCCTGCGAGTTTGTTCAAATCACAATCTTGTTGATAGAAAATTCTGTTTGCCATAATAATTTTTCCTTTCCTTTATTTGATATATTTTTATTTTTTTCTTTTTATTGTTTACTTGTCGAGCAACGTAACCGTGCCCCTGTCCAAAGCAACGATACCCGTGCGGCACATTTCCAAAATGCCAAACGGCTGCATAAGCTTGACAAACGCGTCGATTTTCGACGGACTGCCCGTCACTTCAATACACATACTTTCCGTGGAATAATCGATAACGCTGGCACGGAACACGTCCACCGCCGTCATGATATCGCTTCTATGCTCAGCTTTGTTGCATACCTTGATAAGCATGAGTTCACGCTTAATGGGGTCGTCGTCAAGCACTTCCACTTTTTTCACGACGTAAAGCTTGTTGAGTTGGTTGATAAGCTGTTGTTTTACCAAATCATCGCCGCGCATACTAATCGTGATACGCGAATATTCGGGGCATTCCGTTTCACCCACCGTCAAGGCGTCGATGTTGAAGCCGCGGCGTGTGAACATTGCCGAAACTCTTGTCAAAACGCCCGCCGTGTTATCTACGTAAACCGCTATGATAAAGCTGTTGTTTTCCATAACCATTTTTCTCCTTTTCACCGCTTATTTCACACGCGTGATGATGTCGTCAATCGCGCCGCCGGGGGGCAACATGGGAAGTACGAATTCGTCTTTGTCGATACGCGCGTCGATGACCGTAGGCTTGCCCGATTGTACCGCTTGCTTGAATGCTTTTCTAAATTCCACTGCCGTTTCCGCCAAATATCCGTCCGCGCCAAACGCTTTGGCAAGTGCCACGAAATTTGTTTTTCTATCGAGTACGGTGGAAGAATATCTCTTACCAAAGAACAGCGTTTGCCATTGTCTTACCATACCAAGCACGCCGTTGTTCATAAGTACGATGACGATGGGAAGCTTATAAGTAACCGCTGTGGCAAGCTCGTTCAAGTTCATACCAAAGCTACCGTCGCCCGTGATAAGTACCGTGGG
>JAZQWZ010000122.1:0-15225 GCA_045632625.1 Candidatus Scatosoma sp.
TGTAATTTGCTTGACGAAAGGTTTGTCTTTGTGGTATTATATACAAGCTAAGCAGAAGCGAACCTTCTCGCCGTGCGATATTGATCGGTACGGCTCGATACTTTTCCATAAGCCTGAAAAGGGTACATTATGGTGTTTCGATAGAGAAGGATTGCGCGTTAGCAGTCCTTTTTAATTTTTTCGTGAGGTATACTACCATTAAAGATCAACATCAAATCAACGAATATATTCGCGACAGAGAAGTTAGAGTAATTTCCGCGGAAGGCGAACAGCTTGGCATTATGAGCGCGTCGGAAGCATTGCGCTTGGCTGAGGAAGAAAATCTTGACCTTGTTAAAATTTCCCCTAACGCCGTACCCCCCGTATGTAAAATTATGAACTACGGTAAGTTCAAATTTGAACAAGCGAAAAAGGAAAAGGAAAACCGCAAAAACCAAAAAGTGGTTGAGCTCAAAGAAATTTATTTGTCCATGACCATTGACGTGGGCGACCTTAACGTGAAAGCGAAAAAGACGGTGGAAATGCTTGGCGATGGTAACAAGGTTAAGGTTTCCATTCGTATGCGCGGCAGACAGCAAGCGCATGCATCGATGGGTATTGACGTAATGAACCGTTTCTTTGCACTCCTTGATGGTAAAGCGGTTATGGATAAAGCACCCAAAACGGAAGGAAGAAACATTTTGATGATTCTTTCCCCTGCGAAATAATCGCGGTTAAATAGTGGACAAGCTCATTTTGAGCTGTTTATAAATTAGTAAATAAATTCGGAGGATAAAGATATGCCTAAACAAAAAACTCATAGCAGTACCAAAAAGCGTTTTTGGCTCACCGGCTCTGGTAAAGTGAACAGAGCGCACAGCGGTAAGAACCACAAAGCTGAAACCAAGAACAGAAAGAGAAAGAGAAACTTGCGTCAAGTTACGCTTGTTGACTCCACCAGAGAAAGCACCGTGAAGAGCATGATGCCTTACAAGAAATAAGACAGGAGGATAGTGGAATATGCGTATTAAGAGAGCAGTTAACGCGGTTAAAAAGCGTAGAAAAATTTTGAAACTTGCCAAAGGTTACTATGGCAACAAGAGCAAATCTTACAGAATCGCTCGTGAAGCGGTTATGAAATCGTTGAACTATGCGTTCATCGGCAGAAGAAGAAGAAAGAGAGATTTCCGCCGTCTTTGGATTGCAAGAATCAATGCTGCAACCAGACAAAACGGTTTGTCTTACAGCAAGTTTATGCACGGCCTTTCCGTTGCAGGTATCAACCTTAACAGAAAAGTACTTGCAGACTTGGCGGTAAACGACGCTCCTGCATTCGCGCAACTCGTTGAAAAAGCGAAAGCAGCACTTTAACTTTGAGAAAAAAGCCTTTTAATCAAAAGGCTTTTTCGTTATTTTTTAGGAAAATGATTTTAACGTCAAAAAACAATCCGCTTATTAAAGAAACGGCATCCTTGAAAGAGAAAAAGGGCAGAAAAGAACACGCTCTTTTTCTTGTCGAAGGCGTGAAAATGGCGCGCGAGTGCTTAACCAGCCGTTTTGAAGTCGAGCGAATATTTCTTTGCGATACCTATGCAGGCGATAAAACGTTTCTTGCTGGACACGAAGATAAAATCGTTACGGTCAGCGACGATGTTATGCGCTTTTTATCGGATGAAAAAACGCCCCAAGGCGTGCTTTGCCGTGTAAAAATTCCGCAAACGCCCCTGCAAGAGCCTAAGGATAGCTGTATCTTTTTGGACGGTGTTTCCGATCCTGGGAACGTCGGTGCAATTATCCGTACGGCAAACGCGGCGGGCTATCAAGAAATTTATTTAACAAAGGAATGTGCGGACGCGTATGCGCCTAAGTGTGTGCGCGCAAGTATGAGCGGTCTATTTTTTACGAAACTGTACGTGGCTACACGCGAAGAAATTTTGTCTATATTAGGGCAAACGCCTATTGTCGTTGCAGACATGCATGGGGAAAACGTATTTTCTTTTACGCCCCCTGCGACGTTTGCGCTGGCTATCGGCAACGAGGCGAACGGCATTTCTAAGGCTACCTTCGACGCGGCTTCATCGGTAGTGAAAATCCCTATGGAAAGTACGCAGGAAAGCTTAAACGCTGCGGTTTCAGCAGGGATACTTATGTATGCATTAAAAAAGGACGTTTTCCAACAATAATTTATACGAAATAAGGAGTTTTCATTATGTCAGGACATAGCAAATGGCACAATATTCAAGCAAAAAAAGGGAAAGCAGACGCAGCAAAAGGCAGAATTTTTACCAAACTCGGCAGAGAAATCGCAGTTGCTGCAAAGAGCAACCCTAACCCCGATACCAACAGCAAGCTTGCCGATATCATTGCAAAGGCAAAAGCGGCAAATATGCCTAACGATAACATTCAACGCAGTATTAAAAAAGCTTCGGGCGAAATGAGCGGTGCGGATTATAAGGAACTCACCTACGAAGGTTATGGTGTAGCAGGTTCGGCGGTTATCATCACGACGCTTACCGATAACATCAATAGAACTGCGGGCGACGTACGTGCAATTTTGTCGAAGAACGGCGGTCAGCTCGGTCAAACCGGGTGCGTATCCTATAATTTTGACAATAAGGGTTATATCGTTGTAGAAAGAACGGTAGAGCTTGACGAAGATACGATGACGGAATATGCGTTGGAAGCAGGGGCTGACGACGTAGTGGCAAGCGATGATGTATACGAAATTTTCACTACGCCCGAAACGTTCTCCGAAGTGCGTAAGTATTTGGAAGATAAAAACGCGGAATTGATGGCGGCAGCTCCCAAAAAGAGAAACGAGGAAGAAGAACCGAAAATCCGTTTCGTGCAAGCGGAAATTGCGATGATTCCCCAAAACAAAATCACGTTGCCGGCAGATAAAGTGGCTACGTTTGAAAAAATGCTTGATGCGTTGGAAGAACTCGACGACGTGCAAGACGTATATCACAACGTAGAGCTTCCCGACGAAGAATAATCTGAAAAAAAATTGCGCAAACTATTGACAATCACGGAAAAATGTGGTAAAATATAACTAATCCCGTGGGGGAGTAGCAAGCGCATATTGCGCGACAAGTCAACAACACAACCATTTTTTTGGTATGGCTTGTCTTAATTTGCAAGACCCACGTATAGCAAAGGGCTATGCGTGTGTATAATTGAAACGTAACGCCCGATAAATTACAATCGGGCGTTTATTTATGATATATGGAGGCATTATGAAAGAATATTGTCAGGAAAAAGAGGAAGTTTTAGGCAAGCTTAATTCTTCGCAAACGCAAGGTTTAACGACGGCGGAAGCGGAAAGACGTTTGCAGGAAAACGGTAAAAACAAGCTTGCCGAAGGTAAGAAAAAATCGCTTGTACGCAGATTTTTAGAACAACTTGCCGATCCGATGATTATCATTTTAATCGTGGCGGCGGCTATCAGCGGCGTGCTTGCGGTAATCGAAAAGGAATTCCCCACCGACGTTATTATTATTCTTGCGGTAGTTTTGATTAACGCGGTGCTTGGCGTGTTCCAAGAAAGCAAGGCAGAAAAAGCCATTGAAGCTTTGCAAAAGATGTCGGCGGCAACGTCAAAGGTTATTCGCGACGGCAAGCTTATTGCCGTGCATAGCGAAGATTTGGTCGTTGGCGATATCGTATTGTTGGAAGCGGGCGACGCTGTGCCTGCCGATGGTAGAATTTTAGAAAGCGCAAGCTTAAAAATTGAAGAGGCGGCGCTTACAGGGGAATCTGTTCCCGTTGATAAAATTTCCGACGCGTTGAGTGAGGAAAAGGAAGTTCCGCTTGGCGATAGAAAGAATATGGTCTATATGGGCAGCGTAGTGGTATACGGCCGCGGTGTGGTTGTCGTTACGCAAACGGGTATGGGCACGGAAATGGGTAAAATTGCAGGCGCGCTTGCGGATGCACAAGAAGGCAAAACGCCTTTGCAACGTAAGCTTGCACAGCTTTCCAAAACGCTTACCTGGTTGGTGCTTGGTATTTCCGTAATCGTATTCGGCGTGCAGTTGCTTCGTTCTATCGGTGCTATCAATTTTGAATTAGTGCTCGATTCGTTTATGATTGCCGTTTCGCTTGCCGTTGCGGCGATTCCCGAAGGCTTGGCCGCGGTGGTTACCGTAGTGCTTTCCATCGGCGTTACAAATATGTCTAAGCGCAATGCAATTATCCGTAAATTGACAGCAGTAGAAACGCTGGGTTGCGCACAAATTATTTGTTCGGATAAAACGGGTACGCTCACGCAAAACAAAATGACGGTTGTCGATTTCTTCGGTGAAGATGAAACGCATGTCGCGGTGGGTATGTCGCTTTGCTCAGATGCAGAGCTTGCAACGGACGGCGAGGTAACAGGCGAACCTACGGAAGCGGCGCTTGTTGCTTGGGCAAACAAGTTGAAACAACCCAAATATCAATTAAAAGAAACGTATCCGCGCGTAGGGGAAATTCCTTTTGATTCCGGTCGTAAAATGATGACGACGGTGCATCAAACGGAAAATGGTTTGGTGCAATATACCAAGGGTGCGCCCGACGTGGTTGTCGATAGATGTACGCATTATTTGCAAAACGGTAAAGCCGTTCCTATGACGGAAGAATACCGCGCACAAATTTTGGCGGCAAATAAAGCGATGGCGGATAAAGCGCTCCGCGTGCTTGCTTGCTCGGAAAAGCTTTTAGATAAATTACCCGAAACGTTAGATACGGATACGGCAGAAACAGACCTTTGCTTTGTAGGGCTTTGCGGGATGATAGACCCTGTGCGCCCCGAAGTAAAAGACGCGATTGCACGTTGTAGAGAAGCAGGTATTCGCCCGATTATGATTACAGGCGACCACATTGATACGGCAGTGGCAATCGCTAAAGAGCTTGGTATTATTGACGAGGGTATTCGCGCTATTTCTGGTGCGGAACTTAATCAAATGTCCGACGAGGAATTTGAAAAGCAGTTCCAAAACATCGGCGTGTATGCACGCGTACAGCCTGAACATAAGACGCGTATTGTAACCGCTTGGAAAAAGGCAGGTTTTGTCACGGCAATGACGGGGGACGGTGTCAACGATGCCCCCTCCATTAAAACGGCGGATATCGGCGTAGGAATGGGTATTACGGGTACGGACGTAACGAAAAACGTTGCGGACATGGTACTTGCTGATGACAATTTTGCGACCATTGTAGGGGCAGTGGAAGAAGGTAGACGTATCTACGATAATATTCGTAAATCCATTCAATTCCTGCTTGCCTCTAATATGAGCGAAGTTATCTCTATTTTCTTGGCAACTTTGCTTGGTTTTACTATTTTGAAACCCGTGCATTTGCTTTGGATTAACCTTGTAACCGACTGTTTCCCTGCGCTTGCGCTTGGTATGGAACGCGCGGAAGCGGACGTAATGAAGCGTAAACCGCGTGATTCAAAGGCAGGCGTATTTGCCGAGGGCATGGGCGTCGATATCGTATATCAGGGCTTGCTCGTATCCTTGTTGACGTTGTTCTCGTATTTCCTTGGCCATTATTTGGAGACGGGGACGTGGTCGATTGAAAACAGTACGCACGGTATGACGATGGCGTTCTTGACAATGTCGATGGCTGAAATTTTCCACAGCTTGAATATGCGTTCGCAACGCGGCAGCTTGTTTACGATGAAAACGTTTAACAAAACGCTTATATTTGCAGCGCTTGGCTCGCTTTTGGCAACGACGCTCGTATGTGAAATTCCTTTCCTTGCCTCTGCATTTGGTTTTGAAGCGGTAAGCTTTATGGAATATGCGTATGCGGCACTTTTGGGTGTTCTCGTTATCCCTATTGTGGAAATTGTTAAGTTTATTCAAAGAAAAATGAGTAAAAATAAGTAAAAAGTCAATAAATAAACATAAAAGGGACGGTTTTCATTAAGAAACACGTCCTTTTTGCTTGAATAGAAGAGTGAAAAGATGTCTTGTTATTTTCATTCGGGGGTACCGTGTCCGCGTTGAAATTAAAAAAAGTTGAAAAAATGGCAAAATTTATTGATATTTTTCTTTAAAACCCTTGACCGAAAGCATTTCATGTGATATAATATTTAAAGACAATAGTAAATTATTGTATATTACTGTTTTTTCAACTACGTATTTTTCAAATACGCAAATAACAACCGAGGTGTAATATGGCGGACAAAAAACAACTTGAAACATCTAAAATCGACGCGTTGTACAGCTGGCTTTCTTATGATATCCAAAAGATGAAAGCAGAGCTTGTAAAGGAGATGAAATATTCTTCTGTACAAATGGGCTCTTTGTACCAAGCTTTGCAGGCTGATAAAGATAAATCTTCGCAAGCTATTTCGCAAGAAATTCGTTATAGCTACAAGCAAAACCAAACGATTTACGATGGTTTGGCTACGTTGCTTACCCGCGAAGTAGGCGATAGATTAAATTCGATGGATGCAACCACCTCGGATATTAAGGCGCAAATGGAAACGAATACGGCTGCGGTACAAGCGCAATTAGATGCGTTGCTCCCTCAGTTGGTTGAGCAATTAAGTCTTGAATCCGTTAAGCAATCGGTTGAAAACGTATCCAGTTCTATTGAAGAAACGGTTAAATATTCGTTTATGCAACAACAAGCTATTTATGATGGCTTGCTTGGCAGCATTGCTGACGCGGTTGCGAAAATTGAAGACGTTGGTGCAAAGGTTGAGCTTTTGGATCGCTTGGATGCAGTGCTTGCGGAAATCAATGCAAGAGTTGCCTCTATTGAAAATGCAGATTATCAATCTTTAATCGAATCGGTTGTAGAAAAAACGGAAGCAAGCGTTGCTGAGCACACCCGCCAAGTGCTTGATGCAGTAGAAAACTTTACGCTTCCCGAAAATGTGGATTATAATCGTATCGTAGATGAAGTTGGTGATAGAGTTCTTGAACTCATGAATGAGGTTGGTTTGAATGAACCTGCACCTGCACCTGCACCTGTTGAAGCTACGGTTGATTATGATAGAATCGTATACGGCACGGCAGAAAAGGTTGTTGAATCCTTGCCGTATCCTGAAAAAGTAAATTATGCGCTTATCGAAGAAAGCGTACAAAAGGCAGTGGATACCGCAGTTAATAGCGCGGTAGAAAAGCTTGCCGCTGCGTTCAACGTTGATGCGCTTGCAAATGCGGTTGCTGCTAAAATGCAAGCACCTCAAGTGGATTACGATTTGCTTGCGGATATGGTTGCTGAAAAGCTTTCCGCTGCAAATACGGAACAAACCTTCGATGTAACGATTGATGAAGCTGGCGTAGATCAAATTGCAGATAAAGTAAACGAAAAGATTGCAACGGTTGAACTTGATTACGATCGTATCGCTGCTATCGTTGAAGAAAAATTGAATAAACAAGCTGAAAACGCAGTAGAACCTACATATGAGCTTGTGGTGGATGAAGAAGGCGTTCAAGCGATTGCGAAGAGCGTTTCCGAAGAAATTTGCCAAATGTGTGCAAACTGCGAAGAGCTTTGTGATGAAGCTTGCGAAGAACAACCTGTTGAAGAAGTTGTTGAAGAAGCTCCCGTAGAAGAACCGATTGAAGAAGTCGTTGAAGAAGCTCCCGTAGAAGAAGCGGTTGAAGAAGTTGTTGAAGAAGCTCCCGCAGAAGAACCGATTGAAGAAGTCGTTGAAGAAGCTCCCGCAGAAGAAACGGTTGAAGAAGTCGTTGAAGAAGCTCCCGTAGAAGAAGCGGTTGCTGAACCTCAAGCGGAATTAGCAGTAGCGGAAGAAAAATTGACCTTCGATGAATTGACTGATCAACTTGTGGATGCTGAAACCGGTTTGGTTATCCGTTTGAAGAAGAGTTTCACTGCGAAGCTTAAACAAAGCGAAGATAACGTTAAAGAATATTACAGCGATTTGAAGAACGAACTTGTCTCCTACAAGAAGATTAATTCGAACATCAGCTGGCACGGCGATAGATTTAACTTTGGTCGCGACACGGTTGCTAAGGTGAACATTTGCGGTAAAACGCTTTGCTTCTATCTTGCATTAGATCCTGAAAATCCCGAATATAAAACGACTGTATATCACCAAAAGAACGTTGGTAACCAAAAAGCGTATGAAAACACGCCGTTTATGGTAAAAATTAAGAGTGATGCAGCAGCGAAGAAAGCACTTCGTTTGGTAGGATATTTGGCTGAAAAGTTGGGTACTGAAAAAGAAGAAACGTTTGAACCTGTTGATTACACGGCTGAATTTGGCTATGAAACGACCAAGCAATTGTTCGATGCGGGTTTCATCAAAGCAACGAAAGAAAAGAAAGTCGACCTTGACTTTTAATGTACGTTAAGATAAAAACTACAAACGAATAATGAGTAAGAGAGCCGATAATTGCATAATTTCCGGCTCTCTATTTTATAGCAAATATATATCCGTCAAGGAGTAAAACAAAGATAGTGAACGAAAAGAAACAAAAAAAAATACCCACAAACGACAAGAAACGTGCACCTGCAACGCCAAAGACGCGCAGTACAACAGGTAAAAAACAACGTTCGAGCACAAGGAAAAACCCCAAAGGCACGATAATGAATATGTCGGAAAGCGATTTAAGCGCATACGTATCGCAATCGGTTTCCACCAAAAAACGTGTATCTAAGGAAGAAGTAACCCCTAAAAAGTTGAAATTTCCGTCCAAAGAAAATAAGACGATAACGGATAAAAAGCCTGCACAAAAAACGCGTAAAAAAGCGGTAAAGCCGTTAAAAATTATTTTTCTTGGCGGCGTAGGCGAGATCGGGAAAAATATGACTGCGCTTGAATATGAAAACGATATTATCGTTATCGACGCGGGTTTAACGTTTCCTAACAGCGAAGATATGCCGGGGATCGACTCGGTTGTGCCGGACGTAACCTATTTGGCGCAAAATAAAGACAAAATCCGCGCTGTAATTTTGACGCATGGTCACGAAGACCATATCGGCGGCGTGCCGTATTTATTGAAAGAAATCAACGAAAATACCCCCATTTACGGTACGAAACTGACACTGATGCTGACGGATAACAAGTTGCAGGAACATCGCATTGCGGATAGTGTGCAACGCGTTGTAGAAGCGGGTGAAAAAGTACAGCTTGGCGCGTTTAACGTGGAATTTATCAATGTAAACCATTCTATTTCAGGTGCGTGCGCGTTAGCGATTAAAACGCCCGTGGGGTTGCTTTATCACAGCGGCGACTTTAAAATTGATTTAACGCCTGTTGCGGGCAGTCCTATCGATTTTAAGCGTATTGCCGAACTTGGCAATGAAGGCGTTCTTTTGTATATGGCGGAGTCCACGAACATCGAGCGCGCTGGATATACAATGAGTGAAACGGTTGTAGGCACTACGCTGGATCATTTATTTTCTGAAAACATCAACCGTCGAATTATCATTGCGACGTTCGCGTCCAACGTACATCGCTTGCAGCAAATTGTTGATTTGGCGGTGAAATATAGACGTAAAGTAGCTTTGTCCGGTCGCAGTATGTTCAAGGTAGTAGAAGCGGCGGTAAAAATCGGGGAGCTGAAAATTCCCGAAGGCGTATTGATTGACATTGAACGCACAAAAAACTTGTTTGACGGCGAACTTTTGGTGCTTTCCACTGGCTCACAAGGCGAACCGATGAGCGCGTTGACGCGTATGGCGTCGGGAGATTTCAATAAGCTTACCATCGGGGAAAACGATACGATTATTATTTCGGCGAACCCTATCCCTGGTAATGAAAAAATGATTTATCGGGTTATCAACAACCTGTATAAAAAGGGAGCACGCGTAGTTTATGAAAGCTTGGAAAAAATCCACGTTTCGGGACATGCTTGCCAAGAAGAACACAAAATTTTATATTCGCTTTTGAAACCGAAATTTTTTATTCCCGTGCACGGCGAGTATCGACACTTGAAACGCCATGCCCAGCTTGCGGAAACACTCGGTATGCCAGCGCAAAACATTTTAATTACTGAAATCGGTAACTGTGTTGAGCTTACGGACAGCGAAATTAAGCTTGGCGAAAACGTTCCTGCGGGTACGCTGCTTGTTGATGGCGAAGGGTTGGAAGATTACGGGACAAGCGAAGTGATGAAACAACGCATTAAAATGGCGGCCGACGGCGTATTTTCCGTTTCGCTTGCCGTTAGCGGGCAATATATCGTTGGAGAACCTACCATCGAATCTTACGGGTTTATGTACACGGAAAATACGGGTGACGTAAACGATTTAAAGGCGCTTGTTGGCTATGCAGTGCAGGCTTATGCTTTTGAAAAAGAGCCGAAACAGGAGCTTTCTCTATATATTCGTAAAGTGCTTAAAAATCATTTCTATAAAACGACCAAACAATCTCCGCTTTTGATTGTATCCGTGGTGGAGTTGTAAACAAAGGACAAAAAAATGAAATACACGGCGGAATTCGTCAAAACTCCTATCAGTGAAAAGCTTGCCGCGCGACGCGCGGACGCTTTGGCTCGCTCCATTCCCGTAGCGGACGATGAAACACTCAATTTTTTGCTGTTAACGCTTAAAATGTGCAAACCGACGCGCATTTTAGAAATCGGTACAGCGGTAGGTCTATCGGGGGTTGCAATGTTGGAAACGTGTCCGTCGGCGCGTTTGACTACCATTGAGCTGGAAGAAGAACGTTATATGGAAGCCAAGGCGAATTTTGCCGATTTTGGCGTAGCGGAGCGCGTAACTGCGCATTTAGGCGATGCAGGTGAAATACTTGCGATGATGGAAGGGCAGTTCGATTTTGTCTTTTTGGATGGACCCAAGGCGCAATACGAGAAGTATTTGTTTGATTTGAAACGCTTAATGAAAAAAGGCGCAATATTATTTTCGGACGACGTTTTGTTGTTCGGTTGGGTAAGCGGTGAAGAAGAAACACCGCAAAAGCGCCGTTCTATCGTGGAAAAAATTCGTTCGTATTTACACGTACTCACGGAAGATAAGCAGTTTCATACGTCCGTTTTAAACGTGGGTGACGGTGTTGCCTTGTCTGTTTATTTAGGAGATGAGAAAAATGAACGTTGAACTTTTAGCCCCCGCGGGCAATTATGAAAAATTACGCACGGCGATCAATTTTGGCGCGGATGCGGTATATTTGGGCGGAAAAAGCTTCTCCTTGCGTACGTTTGCCGATAATTTTACCATGGAAGAGCTTGTTTCCGCGGTACAATTTGCACACGAGCGTAATAGGAAAGTGTACGTAACGGCGAATATATATGCACGCAATGCGGATTTTACTGCGCTGGAAACTTATTTTAAGCAGTTGGAAACAATCGGGGTAGACGCAGTGATTATTAGCGATCCTGGTGTCGTTTATATAGCGAAAAAAGTTGCGCCGAAGCTTGCTATTCATATTTCCACACAAGCAAATACGACCAACAAATACGCGGTGAAATTTTGGCAGGAACAAGGCGTGGAGCGCGTGATTTTGGCAAGAGAGTTACCGCTTTCCGAAATTGCAGAAATACACGAATTTGTACCCGATATGCAGTTGGAAGCGTTTGTACACGGTGCTATGTGTATTTCGTACAGCGGTAGATGTTTATTATCCGATTATTTGGACGGTCGTTCGTCCAACCGCGGCGCTTGCGTACAGTCTTGTAGGTGGAATTACGAAGTGCGCGCAAAGAACCCTGCAAACGCAAACGGGGAATGGCTGCCCGTGGAACAGGACGATAAAGGTACGTATATTTTTAATAGCAAGGATTTAAATATGCTTGCAAAAATTGACGAGATGCACAGGGCAGGTATTTGTTCATTCAAAATTGAAGGCAGGATGAAAAGCGGTTATTATTTAGCAACCGTTATTAACGCTTATCGCCGTGCCTTAAACGGCGAGGACAGAGAGATGTGCGAAGAGGAGTTGCTTGCCGTGGCGCACCGCGATTATACCGAGGCGTATGCAATGGGTAAAAATACACAAACGGTCAATTATCAAGACAGTCAGTCGAAAGGGGAATACGTGTATATTGCGGACGTAAAAGGCAGTGAGAACGGCTTTGTATATGCGCAAATGCGTAACCGTTTTGCCCAAGGGGATACTTTGGAAGTACTTTCCCCGGATAGCAATTTTAGAAAAAGCTTTGTTATAAACGAAGTGTATGATAGTAAGGGTGAACGTGTGGACGATTGTAAACTCGTACAAGAAATTTATAAAATCAAATGTCCGTTTGTATTAAATAAGGGTGACTATTTAAGAAGAAAACAAAAATAATCGTTAACTGCTAAAATTGCGTTATACGGCAGGCAGGTATGCGATGAACAGATAAAATAATCAAGAAAAGGAAGAAAAAACCATGAGAAAAACACAATTACAAAGATATGCAAAATTGATTGCTCGCGTTGGGTTGAACGTAAAGAAAGGTCAAACGGTTTTCATTGCCGCTGAATTAGATCAACCTGAATTTGTTACGATGGTCGTAGAGGAATGCTATAAAGCAGGTGCAAGCGAGGTATACGTAGAATGGTCGCATCAACCTGCAGATAAGCTCAGCTCGCAATATCGCACGTTAGAATCCTTGTCGGAATTAAAGCCTTGGGCAAAAGCGAAATGGGAATTCAAGGCGCAAAACTATTCCTGCCGTTTGTTCATTGAATCGGATGATCCTGATGGTATGAAGGGGATTGATCAACAAAAAATGAGCGCCGCGCGCAGAGCGATTTTTCCGCAAGTGAAGCCTTATCGTGTGGCAATGGAAAACAAACATCAATGGTGCATCGCAGCTGTACCCGGTGCAGCATGGGCGAAAAAGGTATTCCCCGAGCTTTCCGTGAAGAAAGCTATGGAAAAAATGTGGCAAGTGATTTTGCAAGCATCGCGCGCTGACGGTAGAAATCCTATCCGCGCTTGGAAAGAACATAACGACGATTTGATTGCTCGTTGCAAATATTTGAACAGTTTGGATTTGAAATATCTCGAATATAAGAGCTCTAATGGCACGGATTTGACGGTAGAACTCAATGAAGAAGGTAGATTTTGCGGTGGTAAAGATACGACCATTCAAGGCAGATCGTTCAACCCCAACATTCCCACCGAAGAGGTGTTCACGTCCCCCAAGGCAGGCGCGGCGGAAGGTATCGTATATTCCACCAAACCCCTTTCGTATATGGGCGAATTGATTGACAATTTCTCATTGAAATTTGTCGGCGGTAAAGTAGTGGAAGTGAAAGCGGAAAAAGGGGAAGAACTTTTGAAAGAAATGGTTTCCATGGACGAAGGTGCAGGTATGCTTGGCGAATGCGCGTTGATTCCCTACGATTCTCCCATCAATCAAACGGGTGTGCTTTTCTTTAATACGCTTTTCGACGAAAATGCAAGCTGCCATTTCGCGCTTGGTCACGGTTTCAATGATTGCTTGAAAGGCTATGAAAAGCTTAGCGATGAAGAATGCAAAAAACGCGGCATTAACGATAGTATGATTCACGTAGATTTCATGATCGGCGCAAAGGATACGTCGATTGTCGGTATTACGAAAGACGGGAAACGTATTCCCTTGTTCAAGGACGGTACTTGGGCGTTCTAATTTGATTTTAGAGGTGACAAATGACGAAGATTGATATTTTTTCTGGTTTTTTGGGTGCAGGAAAAACGACGCTTATTAAAAAATTAGTGCAAGAAGCTTATGTAGGTGAAAAAGTTGTATTGATCGAAAACGAATTTGGTGAAATCGGCATTGACGGCGGTTTTATGCAGGAAGCAGGTATTAACGTAACGGAAATGAATTCCGGTTGCATTTGCTGTTCGCTTGTTGGCGATTTTTCCAAAGCGCTTAAAGAAGTTTACGTGCAATATGCGCCCGATCGCATTGTGATTGAACCGTCCGGGGTTGGTAAGCTTTCCGACGTTATTAAAGCAGTGCAGTCGGCACACCTTGAAAATGCCAAATTGAACGTTTTTTGCACGGTGGTTGACGCGTCGAAATGTAAAATGTATATGAAAAATTTTGGCGAATTTTTTAACGATCAAGTAGAACATGCAAGTTGTATCGTCTTGTCGCATACGGCAAAAGCAGGCGCGGACAAGCTCGCATCGGCGGTAGCGCTTTTGAAAGAAAAAAATCAAACGGCAAGCAGCGTTACGGCAGAATGGGACGATTTAGCAGGTAAAACCATTTTGGCGGCGATGGAACGCACGGACACTTTACAAGCGCAGCTTAATGAATTGAAAGAAGAAGTGCATCATCACGAACATCACCATCACGAGCACGAATGCCATGATGAGCATTGCGATTGTCATCATCACGAGCATCACCATCACGAACACGAATGCCATGATGAACACTGCGATTGTCATCATGAACACGGACATGGTAGCCACAAACATCATCACCATGCGGATGAAGTGTTTACAAGCTGGGGAAAAGAAACCACCAAGAAATTTACGAAAGCACAGCTTGAAAGCGCTCTCGCGGCATTGTCTAATGAAGGCGAGTACGGCACAATTTTACGAGCCAAAGGCATTGTGGAAGGAGAAAACAGCTGGTTGCATTTCGATTACGTGCCCGGGGAAACCGATGTTCGCAACGGCGCGGCGAGTGTTACAGGCAGATTGTGTGTAATCGGCTGCAAAATTAATGAAACGGCTTTGCAAACTTTATTTGAAATTTAAAGGATTGATATTATGAATAAATTGCCTAAGGAAACGCCCGTCTATCTCTTTTTAGGTTTTTTAGAATCGGGTAAAACGAAATTTATACAAGAAACGTTAGAAGACGTACGTTTTTCTAACGGCGAAAAAACGTTGTTGCTTGTTATGGAAGAAGGCGAAGAAGAGTATCAAGCGCAAAAATTTGCCGACGTAGAAAATACGTATGTAGAGTTTATTGAAAAAGAACAGCTGGCAGAAGAATATCTTGCGCAGTTGCAATTAAAATATGGCGCAGAACGCGTAGTTGTTGAATACAACGGCACGTGGCTGTTGGATGATTTTTTCAACGCTATGCCCGAAGGTTGGATGATCAACCAAGTGATGAGCTTCTTTGACGCGCGTACGTTTATTAATTTTAATACGAATATGCGCCAGTTCACGTTTGATAAAATTCAAAACACGCAGCTTGTCGTTTTCAACCGTTACAGCGATGATATGGACAAAATGCAGTTGCATAAGATCGTGCGCGGTATTTCCCGCCGTTGCGATATCGTGTATGAGCGAGAGGACGGCAAAGCGGATTTCGACGATATTGAAGATCCCTTACCATTTGACGTCAATGCGCCTGTAATTCAAATTGAAGATAAGGATTATGC
>JAZQWZ010000123.1:0-3213 GCA_045632625.1 Candidatus Scatosoma sp.
CTTTCGCCGATTACGCAGGTGCTTATTGAAAAGTACATTGCAGGGTGGAAAGAAATTGAATTTGAAGTTATTCGCGACTGCAAGGGCAACTGCTTGACCGTATGTTCCATGGAAAACGTAGATCCTGTCGGCGTGCATACGGGCGATTCTATCGTCGTTGCGCCTGCGGTTACGCTTACCACAAAAGAATATACAATGCTTCGCACGGCAGCGCTTTCCATTATTACTGAACTTGGCATCGAGGGTGGCTGTAACGTGCAATTTGCGCTCAATCCCGATTCCTTTGAATATTCGGTAATTGAGGTAAATCCCCGCGTAAGCCGTTCTTCCGCGCTTGCGTCCAAGGCAACGGGTTTCCCCATTGCAAAGGTAACCTCGAAAATCGCGCTTGGCTATACGCTTGACGAAATCGTCAACGACGTTACGGGCAACACGTACGCTTGCTTTGAGCCGACGATTGACTACTTGGTTGTAAAAATGCCCAAGTGGCCGTTTGATAAATTCTTGTATGCAAAACGCGAGCTTGGCACGCGTATGAAAGCGACGGGCGAAGTAATGTCTATCGGTACGTCGTTCGAAATGGCGATTATGAAAGCGGTGCGCGGCGCGGAAATTTCCACCAGCACCATGAATTATAAAAAGTTCTTGCACAGCACCAAGGAAGAATTGCTTGCAAAGCTTCCCGAAATGACGGACGAACGTATTTTCGTCGTATATGCGGCGCTCAAAAAGGGCGTTTCCGTGGACGAAGTGTTCCAAATTACCAAGATTGATAGATGGTTCTTGCATAAGTTCAAAAACTTGATTGCCTACGAACAAGCGTTGGCAACGCAACCGCTTACTAAGGAATTGTACGACGAAGGCAAACGTTTGGGGTATTTGGATAAAGATATCGCCGCGATCAGCGGACAAGCCGTGCCGTATAGAAGAAAGGCCGCGTATAAGATGGTAGATACCTGCGCGGCGGAATTCCCTGCAAAAACGCCGTATTTCTATTCGACGTTCGACGATTTTGCGCACGATGAATCTAAACAATTCGTGCAAAAGAGCGATAAAAAGCGTATCGTAGTTATCGGTTCCGGTCCTATCCGTATCGGTCAAGGTATCGAATTCGACTACTCGTCGGTACATTGCGTATGGACGCTTAAACAGCTTGGCTACGAAGTAGCCATCATCAACAACAACCCCGAAACGGTATCGACGGATTTTGATACAGCGGATAGATTGTATTTTGAACCGTTGACACCAGAAGACGTGCAGCACGTTTTGGATATTGAAAAACCGTACGGCGTTATCATCACGTTCGGCGGTCAAACGGCAATTCATTTGTGTTCGTATTTCGCAACGCACGGCATTCGAATTTTGGGTACGTCGGCGGACAGTGTTGACGCTGCGGAAGATAGAGAACGTTTTGAAGCGCTTTTGGATAAATATGCCATTCCCCGTCCCAGAGCGTTGACGGTTATGACCAAGGAAGAAGCACTTGCGGCGGCGGAAAAGCTGGAATATCCCGTTCTTCTTCGTCCTTCCTATGTAATCGGCGGTCAAAACATGACGATTGCGTTCACGCAGGAAGACGTGTGCCGTTATATGGACGTAATCTTGGCGCAGGGTATTGAAAACCCCGTGCTTTGCGATAAATATTTAATGGGTACGGAACTGGAAGTAGACGCCATTTCTGACGGTAAGGACGTGTTAATTCCCGGTATTATGCAGCATATCGAACGTACGGGTATTCACTCGGGCGACTCCATTGCCGTATATCCCCCGTACAACTTGGAAGATACCATGCGTGAAAAGATTATCGAAGTTTCCACGCAACTTGCTTTGGAACTGAAAACCAAAGGCTTAATCAATATTCAATACTTGATTTATAGAGGACAGCTTTACGTTATCGAAGTAAATCCCAGAGCGTCGCGTACCGTACCGTATATCTCGAAGGTAACGGGCGTGCCCATGGTAGAGCTTGCCACCAAAATTATTATGGGTGAAAAGTTGAAAAAGCTTGGCTTTGGTACGGGCTTGTATCCCGATTCACCGTACGTTGCGGTAAAAGTACCCGTGTTCAGTTTTGAAAAGCTTAACGACGTCAACTCGCAGCTTGGTCCGCAAATGAAATCTACGGGTGAAGTTTTGGGTATCGGTAAAACGATGGAAGAAGCCATGTTCAAAGGGCTTGTTTCCGCGGGCTTTAAAATGTGCCACCCGTCCGGTCAACGCCCCGTAGGCGTGTATATGACGGTAAACGATCAAGATAAGCTGGACGTTTTGACGATTGCTAAAAAATTTGGCGATTTGGGCTGTACCATGTACGCAACAAAAGGCACGGCAAAAGTAATCACCGACCTTGGCTTTGATTGTCAAGTGGTAGAACGCCTTTCCGCAACCGACACCGTGATCAAGCTCATGGACGAGGGCAAAATCGATTATATCGTCTATACGGGCAAAACGGATATGGAATCCATCAACGACTTTATTCGTTTGCATCACCACGCAATCTTGCTTGGTATCACGGTATTGACGGCGCTCGACACGGCAAACGCGCTTGCGGATATTATTGCAAGCCGTTTCTCCGAATACAACACCGAGCTTGTCGATATCAACGCATTGAGAAGTGAAAAGCTGAAATTGAACTTTACCAAAATGCAATCCTGCGGTAACGATTATATCGTATTCGATAACCGCGACAATAAAATTACTTGTCCCGAATCGATTGCCGTAAACTACGTACAGCCACATTATGGTATCGGTGGCGACGGTATCGTGCTCATTGAAAATTCTTGCGTAGCTGATGCGAAAATGCGCTTGTTTAATAGAAACGGTTTGGAAGCCAGCCAAGGCGGTAACGCAATTCGTTTCGTAGGTAAATATCTCTACGAAAAGGGCATTGTGCGCAAAAACGTAATGTCGATTGAAACGTTGAAAGGCGTAAAAGAAGTTCGGGTATATCCGTGTAGCGGTAAAGTAAATTCCGCAAGCGTAAACTTGGGTAAGGTAGTACTGGACGGTGAAAAAATCCCCAGCACGTTTAAGGGCGAAAGCATCGTTGGCAAACGCGCGGAAATCGGCGGTAAAGAATACGATATCACGCTTGTAAACGTGGGTAATCCCCATTGCGTTGTATTTAGTGATAAAGTAGACGCCGTGGATATTGAAAACGTTGGCCCTGAATTTGAAACCTGTTCGTATTTCCCCGAAGGCGTGAATACGGAA
>JAZQWZ010000124.1:0-7975 GCA_045632625.1 Candidatus Scatosoma sp.
CTGTTTTCAAATACGCGAGAACCGATATAGACGACGCTGTTTCCAAACGTAACGCTCGTCAAGCCGTTACAGTTTGCAAACGCGCGGCGACCAACCGTTTTTACACTGTCGGGGATTTCCACCTGCATAAGCAAATCGCAATTTTCAAACGCACTGCCGCCGATTGCCTGTAAATTGTTGGACAAAGTGATTTGTTGCAATCTCGTGCAAAAATAAAATGAGGAAAAACCGATGCTTGTAACCGTATCGGGCAAATGAACACTGATAATGGGACGAAGCGCAAACGCGTCGTTATCAATACGCGTTACGGGTACGCCTTGATAACTATCCGCAACCACTACCGCAGTTTCGTTGCCGTTATACCCCACAACCTTTGCCGACTGCTTATCTTCCGCCAAAGCGTAGATAACACCTATCTGCTCCCGATCTTCTTGCCCCGCTTGCAAGCTAGGCAACACGGACGAGAGCATATCGCACGCGCCAAAAGCAAGCATACTTGTAAGCGCGCACACGCACGCACAAATACTTTTTAAAAATTTACGTTTCGCCATAGGAATACCCCTATTGATTGTTATTCGCTTAACATAGTATCACTTTTCGTGCGTCTTGTCAAGTTTTTTGTAGATACTTTTATAGCCAAATGCAATCACAAGCGCCATTAGCCCAAACAGCGCGTACCAGTAGATAGATCCCATGAGATACGGGAAGGTTTTAGAAAAACCGAACAGCCCGGCAGGCGAAAAATAGTTGACAAAAAAATAGGGAAACGGCTCCCCTCTGCCAAAATCGATTTGATAAAATTGCATTACGCTGACGATGAAAAAATAGACGAAAAACGGAATAAGGCACAGCCACAAAGCACGCTTATGCACGATGGATTGTCTATCCGTGAAAAAATCCACGAGCGCCAGCGCGGGCGTAATTACGTGTGTCCAAACGTTGGGTATCGCCCACGGGCGATAGGTTGCATCGTAGGAAAACGGTGCTAAAAGCGCGCAAAACACCAGACAAGTCATGGAAATGCTGACCACGGCGATAAAGCGGAAAAGGTATAATCGTTGCATACCTGCCCCCTTGCTTTTTGTTTTTGAAAAGGAAAATACCGCCAAAAATACGTATAAAACACCCAGCCAAAGGTTGGATTGCGCCGTGAAATACATCAGCCGTGTAAAAGGGGGTGTGTAGCCGTCCGCCGTTGCAGTTAGCAAGCTGAGAAATACGCCGAAAAACGCACTGACCGCGACAGCTACTTTCATAAATTTATTAAAACTCTTATCCATACCCACAGTTTGCGTATCATGGAAAAAAAGTATAACAAAAAAACGGCTTAAAAGCCGTTTCTTCTATTCGCTTGTTTTAGTACCCGATTTGCACCGCAAAGAACAAAACAAGCAAGGTTAACACAAACATTAAAATTTGGAACAGCCACGTCCATTTTACCCACTTGCCGTAGGATACGTTGGCAATCGACAGACCTATCAAAAGCACGGGGTTGGTGGGCAAAATCACATCTGTAAAGCCGTCCGCCATGCAATAGGTGAGTACCACTACCGTAGTGGAAATGCCCAGCGTTTGCGCTATCGGTAAAATGATGGGCATAATCAACATAATTTTCGCCGACGACGAGCCGATAAACACCTGCAAGAACAAAATTAAGAAGTAGATAAGTACTACGCACAAATACGGACTTTTTCCCGACAATGCGGTAACGGCGTAATGCATAATGGTATCCAAAATACCGCTTTCCGCCATAATCAATTTTACCGACGAGGCAAGCGCAATCAACGCCACCGCAGGAAGCATTGCCATCGCGCCTACGCCGATATGCTTAAATACCGCTTTTTTCGTGTCGCAGACGAGCAACCCGCAAAGGATACCGCCCACCAAAAAGCTGACCGCCAAAATGGGAATCGCTAAGCCGGAAATGGCGCGAATGGTCGCCACCGACAAAAGCACCGCAAGCTGTACGGCAAAGAAAATTAAATAAATTTTAAAAATTCTTCGTTCTTCTGGGGTATCTTGGTATTTTTCAATATTTAGTGTTTGGCGTTTCTTTTGGTCAATGGCGTACGTCAAGGATTTTTCGGGGGTTTTCGTAATCTTGCGCACGTGTAAAAGTAAAAATGCAGATACGCATACAAATACTAGCAAGAAAAATACAATTCTCAGCCACACGCCGTCTACGATGTACGTGCCTGCAAGCTCCGCTACGATGCCCACCGAGAAGGGGTTGGTGATTGCTGACGAAAAACCAAAGCACGCCGCAAGCATACAAACACCCAAGCCCGTAAGCGTATCTAAGCCCATAGACAGCATAAATACTACGATAAGCGGAAGCAAGGTAACAAGTTCTTCAAACATACCGAAAAAGCTGCCGAATGCCATGAAAATAAAGGCAGTTACACAAACGACAAGGCGCTTCTTCGACGAAAACTTTTCCACCGTTTTTTGAATGATAATGCGAATGCCCTGCGTTTTTTCAAACAGGTTGAATACACCGCTCATAATCAGCAAAAATACGCTGATCATAATAATCGTTACGGCATCTTCCGACGCAAACACGCGGAAAGGTGCAGTGATTACTCGCCAAAATGCAATGCCTTTGGTTGCAAGTTGTTGATACGTGCCGTCGATAATCATGCCCGCTTCGTCGCGTTGGTATTCGCCTTGGGGAATAAAGTTGGTTAAAATGCCGCACAAGGCGATAATTGCCGTAAGTAATACGACGATTACCAAAAAGGATTTTTGGTTAATCTGCGAAAACGCCTCTTCCTTTTGCTTGGTCTGTTCCACCTTTTGTATTTCTTCGTTCATAGTATTCCCTCATTTTTCGCTCTCTTGTTTTAAAATAGCGCTGACAACGTACCAAATAACGCTGCTGCGTTTATCTTCGGGAACGAAAAACCAAATTTCTTTGCCTTCGTAAATTTCAAAATTTTGCCCTGCACCGAACAAAATACGGTAAATGTTCGACATCGGGAAATGTTTTTCGATTTGCTGACCGTCTTCGGTACCGCGGTAAGTCAAGCCCGTTGCATCCAAAACACACTCACCTTCCCCCGCGTGACGGGTCAATGCGTCGCCCGTTTTTGAACCGTGACGAAGTTCCACTTTGCTTGTCAGCTTATAATCGGGATTTGCCAAAATTTCCTTTTTCAGCTCGTCAGATTGCCATTCGTACCACGAAGCTAAATTGTCGAACGGCTTGTCTTGGTCAAAGCCGTATCTATCGTTGAGCTCGTAGGTTTTTTGACAGTTGGTACAAGTGATTGTATGTCCCTTGGTTGTCAAGGAACAAATTGCGCCGCAATCGGGGCATTTAAATAAAATATTTTCCAAGCCTTCAGCAAGTTTTTTCGATTTATAATGAATTTCGGGATGTTGTTTGAGCCAAGCGAACTCGTCATAATATAATGCGTCGTCGATGCGTTGTTGCAATTCTTCCAAAGAAAGTGTTTTTACTTCTTCCTTGGTTAAAAGCGGTTTAAATTCCGCCTCCACCAAACTGCCTTTACGCACGCCGCTACCCCATTTGGGATTGCATAAATAATCCCCGCACAAATGCACGGTATACACAGGCACGCCCATGCGCTGAATAAATTTATAGGTGGTGTCTTGGATGCCCTCAAACTTACCGATTGTAGAAAGGCGCGCTTCAGGCATCATGGAAAGTACGCCTCCGTCGGAAATGACGCTGAGTGCGTTTTTCGCATTTTCTAAATCGCTTGCAAACATGCTTTTGGGGATACAACCCACACGATGCAAAACGCGGCGCAATAAATTGTGATAGAAATACAATCTTGCCGTAATAAATTGCGGACGATATTTACGCAAAATTCTGCCCGCGTACACAAAATCGACAAACGACCCGTGATTACAAAGCACGATTGCCGGCTTTTCTATTTCACCCACGCTGTTTTTTAAGCGAATTTTTATTTTCGTATCAAAAGCAAGCACGGTGTAGAACGCCGCAAGCGCCATGATAACTCTGTCAGGTTTTCTTGGACGATTGTCCTTTTGCGTGCGGTTTTTCATGTATCGATTGATCGCTGCAAACACTTGGGATTTTTTGTACCACAGTACAATGATAGCTACAAGCAACACAGCGAAAATAATTGCCGATAAAATCCAGCTTGCCGCCATCGCCAAATGCCCCAAGCCTACGCCGATTAAGATGGACGGAATAGCCCCGACGGTCGTCAGCAATATGTATTTGGGATAGCGAATATCTAACGAAGCCGCAAACAAACAAATGAGCCCATAAGGTATTGCCGGCAGGAAATATAAAATGAAGATAATCAGCGCCACCCGTTTGGATTTGCGCGCGTAATCAAAATCAAATTCCGCATTGGTGGAAAAGTAGTCGGTTAAGCGTTGGCCGTAAATTTTATACAAGACAAACAACACCGTATTCCCCACAAATACGCCGCAAAGACAAACGAAACCGCCTTTCAAAATGCCGAAACTGATACCTGCCATGACTTGCACCGGCTCAGCGGGAATAAAGGTCAAAATTACCTGCAACATGGAAAGACCGCCAAAGCCTACCCATCCGCGCCAGCCAAGCTCGGAAAGATGTTCCTGCACTTCTTCTTTGGTTACATCGTCTTTAAAAAGCTCTTTTAAAATTTGTACATTGTCGCCCGAGAATAGAAAAAACAGCGTGAGCGCAAGCAAAAGTAACAAGCCCAGCCCTGTAAAAATTTTTCTTTTTATTTTTTTGCTCGGTTTTTTCGTAATTGTTTCCGTCAATATAAACACCTTTTTTTCGCCGTGCGCCGTGTGCTTTTATACTTATACATAAGTATAAGCGGCGCGCCTTTTCCGTCGGCGCATTTTCTCAATTATACCATACTTGCAATATATTCGTCAACAGTTTTTTTTCATTTTTATCAATTTGTCATAAAAGTATATGATTTTAGGGTGTATTTCTTGCTTTAAAATTGAAAAATTGCGGCAGTTTTGCACCGCCGCAAGGTTATTTTTTGGTCTTTTTTGTTGTTTTTTGGGTATTTTTGGGGTTATTTTGGCTGTTTTAAGGCACTCTTGCACCTAAAATATGGATATAGCGGATGCGTTCAAAGGAATAGCTGGTAATCGGGCGGTTGAATGCGTCGTTTGAGTGCGCCGCCACCAGCGGGGTGTCGCCCTGAAAGCCGACAACAATCGGCGTATGGTAAAAATCGCCCGTTGCCCTGCCGAACTGCACAAAATCGCCGATACGGAGCTGTGTTTTGGGAATTTCCACCGCAAACGGCCCCGCTCCGTTCCCTATCCCTGCGCCCTTTTCGTTACCTATTAAGAAATTGTAAAAATATTCCACGCCCGTCCATGCCGCCGCCCTGTTGTCAGGCGAGATATAATACCATCCCAAATCGGGGGTGTAATTTTGCTGAGGCACGCCTGCGAATAGGCATTGCGAGGCAAAGTTGGTGCAATCGCCCCCAAGTTTGGAAAAGTCAAAATAGTTTGGATTTCTGGAAAACGCCCATTTTTTTGCATACGCCACGGCGGCTTGGCGGTTGTAAGCGATAATTCTCATGCTATATCGTATGCGGCGGAAAGAGAAAGGGTGAAAAATCGCGCGGAAAACTTTTTGTTCTTCCGCGCGATTATTGTTGTGTGTTGTTTTAAGATACGCCTCTGGCGTACGCGAGCGAAAGCAAACGCAAGCGCGACAAAGTACTGCGAAGTATTTTGTAGGCTTGCCGTTGGAAAATGCAAGCAAGACGCGAAGCGCGAGTATTGCTTGACGGGAGCGTACTTGGGTGTACGTGACCGAAAGAAATTTTTCTTTACGGCGCCGTATTGCGCCTTATTTTGTAGCCGTTTGGCGTAAGAAAATGCAAGCAAGACAAGGCAACCGCGGCTTTCCCGACGGGAATTTACAAATGGTAAATGAGCAAGGGAAAACGTAAGGTTAACGCCGTATTGCGACGTGTTTTGTAGCCAAAATTAGAGACCGAATGCTTTAGACGCCTTCTCCAAATCGTCCGTCTTCATAACGATGGACGCCATATCGCCTTTAATCGTTAAGCCGTACATATATTCTACGTTGATTTCTTCTTCCGCAATCGTTTTCAACACCGTTTGCAAGCTACCGGGGCTGTGCGGTACGTCCACGATTAACACGTCCGTGAGCATGGAAGAAAATCCTGCTTGGAACAGCTTATCTTTGCCCACTTCGGGTTTGTCGACAATCAAACGGAGCAAGCCGTATTCCGTCGTATCCGCAAGCGAAAGCGATTGAATGTTCACTTCGTTGTCTTTGAGTACCTGTAACACTTCGCCAAGACGGCCTTGTTTGTTTTCAATGAAAACGGATAATTGTTTTTCAATCATGATAATTCCTCCTGTATCAATCGTATTTTCTCTTATCAATCACGTGCACTGCCTTGCCTTCGCTGCGTTTGAGTGAGCCGGGCTGTACAATGGTGATTTTTGCATTTAAACCAAGCGCTTGCGAAATGGAGTGACCGATTTTCTTGGTTACGCGTTCGATGCCCCTGATTTCGTCCGTGTAATAGGACGTGTTGAGCTCTACTTGAATTTCCATCGTGTCCAAATTGTTGACTCTGTCCACGATAATCATATAGTGCGGCGTTACTTCTTCTACGTTCACAAGCGCCGCTTCCACTTGGGACGGGAATACGTTGACGCCGCGAATAATCAACATATCGTCCGAACGCCCCTTAAAGCGGGAAATACGCGCGCTGGTTCTGCCGCATTCGCACCGCTCGTGCGTGATGGACGTCAAGTCCTTGGTGCGGTAGCGGATAAGCGGTAAACCTTCCTTGGTGAGCGTGGTGAACACCAGTTCGCCCGTTTCGCCGTCGGGTACGCCTTTGAGTGTTTTGGGATCGACGATTTCGGGATAGAAATGATCTTCGCAAACGTGCAAGCCAGTGTGATAAGTACAATCGCAAGCTACCCCAGGGCCCATAACTTCACTAAGCCCGTAGATGTCGTGTGCGCTGACGTGCAAGCGTTTTTCAATTTCCAAACGCATTTTTTCCGTCCAAGGTTCTGCACCGCAAATTGCCGTTTTTAATTTAATTTTATCCAGCAAGCCTTCACTTTCCAGCACTTCGGAAATGTGTAAAAGATAGGACGGGGTACAAGCGATTGCCGTTGCACCGAAATCCACCATCATTGTGGTGAGTTTTTTGGAGTTGCCCGTGGACATGGGTACTACCATTGCGCCGATTTTTTCCGCGCCGTTGTGCGCGCCCAAACCGCCCGTGAACAAGCCGTAGCCGTAGGCGATTTGAATAACGTCGTTTCTATCTACGCCCGCCATCGTCATACAGCGCGCTACGCATTCCGCCCAAATGTCTAAATCGTGTCGAGTGTAGCCCACTACCGTTGCTTTGCCTGTCGTACCCGAGCTTGCGTGCACGCGAACGATAGAAGACTTAGGTACGGCGAATAAGCCGAACGGATAGGTGTCGCGCAAATCGTCTTTGGTCGTAAACGGTAATTTTTCAATGTCTTCAATGCCGTTGATGTCCCAAGGCGTTAAGCCCGCCGCTTGCATTTTCTTGCGGTAAAATTCTACGTTGTGATACACGTAATCGACAAGTTTACGCAGGCGCGCGCTTTGCAAATTGTGCATTTCGTCGCGGGACATACATTCTTTGGTTTCGTTCCAAATCATTGTTCTTTCTTCCTTTTATGGATTGTAGCCCTTTTCAAAAGCTAACGTATTTACTTCAATCGTTTTGGGCGGTACGGTAGCGCGCAAAACGTCCAACCATTGCTCTTTGGAAAATTCCATATATTTCGCCGCTAAGCCCAAAATAACCGAGTTGAGTACCTTGGTGTTACCCACTTCCTGCGCGATTTTATCGCCGTTGATCGCGTACACGGTATACTCCTTTTGCAAAGTTTCCAAAATATTTTCGGGATATTCCGCCGCCCCGACCGTAACGGTCATAGGATCGATACGGCAATCGTTTACCACGATTACGCCGTC
>JAZQWZ010000125.1:0-2923 GCA_045632625.1 Candidatus Scatosoma sp.
TGCTTTTTAATAAGCGCCTTAAACATGTTCGCCCCCTGCCTTTTCCGCGATTTCCAAGAATACGTTTTCCAAGCTGGTATCCCCTTTCACTTCGTCCATGGTACCCGCTTTTATCAATTTACCGTCCTTAATAATGGCAACCTTGTCGCACAATTTTTCCGCCACTTCGAGTACGTGTGTAGAGAAGAAAATAGCGCAGCCTTCATCGCAAAGCGCACGCATTACACTCTTCACCGAATGCGCCGCCTTGGGATCAAGCCCCACGAACGGTTCGTCCATCACAATTAATTTCGGGCTGTGTACGAGCGCCGCGATAATGGCAAGCTTTTGCTTCATACCGTGCGAATAGGAAGAAACCTTTTGCGCCAAATTATCCGTCAATTCAAACAAATCCCCATATTTTTTAATGATGGCTTGGCGTTCGTCAGCGGAAACTTTGTAAATATCCGCCACGAAATTGAGATAGCCGATGCCCGACATAAAGCCGTACAAATCGGGGTTATCGGGAATGTACGCAATTTGCTTTTTGCAAGCGAGCGCGTCCTTCTTCACGGACACACCATCTACGTAAATTTCCCCTTTTTCAAAGCCCAAAATACCGCAAACAGCTTTAATCGTCGTGGTTTTCCCCGCGCCGTTGTGGCCGATAAACCCGTAAATTTCCCCCTTTTGAATATGCAAACTTACATTGTCTACCGCTTTCTTTTCTCCATAGGATTTACTTAAATTTTCAATTCTTAACATTTCTTTACTCCGTTGTTATGGATTTGATATTAAAATGATATCACTTTTTTGCCCTGTTGTCAAGTGGTTTTAACAAAAAAAGTTGAAAAATAGATAAAACGAGCGAGAATTCGCTCGTTTTATTATTGTATGGAATTTACCACTTGCCTTCGCCGCCGTATTTTTGGTAAAATTCGCGCGTATATTCTTTGACGTAGCCACCCAAAATCGATTGACGAAGTCCTTTCATCAGCTTGTGCAAGAACGTAATGTTATGCAAGCTTAACAGCATTGCGCCGTACATTTCGCCTGTGTTGATTAAGTGGCGCAAATACGCTTTCGTGTAATTTTTACAGCAATAGCAATCGCATTCCTCGTCCAAAGGCGTGAAATCTTCTTTATATTTGCCGTTCCTTACCACCACTCTGCCGCGAGAAGTCATTGCAGTGCCGTTGCGCGCGATACGCGTTGCCAACACACAGTCGAACATATCCACACCGCGAAGCGTACCCTCGATCAGGCAATCGGGAGAGCCGACGCCCATCAAATATCTAGGCACGTCGGTAGGCAATTTGGGTTGCAAGAAATCCAACAGCTCGTACATAATGGGTTTAGGTTCGCCCACGGAAAGCCCCCCGATAGCGATACCGTGTTTTACGAACGGCAAGGTGCGCGCCAAGCTTTCCGCGCGCAAATCCCTATACATATTGCCTTGCACGATGGGGAACAGCGCCTGCTCGGGCTTATCATGGAATTTATAACAGCGTTCCAACCAAGCCGCCGTGCGTTTCATTGCCGCTTCCGCTTGCGCGTGGTTGTAGCCGTATTCACTGCATTCGTCAAACGCCATAATAATATCCGCGCCCAGGTTTTGTTCTACCTGCATGGCTTTTTCAGGCGTAAAGAAATGTTTACTGCCGTCGATGTTGGACGAAAATTCTACGCCTGCGTCGGTGATTTTATTCAGCTTGCCAAGCGAGAACACTTGAAATCCGCCGCTGTCTGTCAAAATGGGTTTATCCCAGTTCATAAACTTATGCAAGCCGCCCGCTTTTTTGACGATTTCGTCGCCCGGGCGCATATATAAATGGTAGGTGTTGGACAAAATAATTTGCGAGCCGGCTTCTTTTAAGTCGCGTGGAAACACACCTTTGACGGTGGCTTGCGTACCGACGGGCATATATACAGGCGTTTCAATGTCGCCGTGCGGTGTGTGTAAAATACCCGCGCGCGCGCCCGTTTCTTCGTCTACTTTTTGCAGTTCAAAAGAGAAAAATTCGTTATTCAAGGCAAATACCTTTCCTTTGTTTTGTATATTTTCCTTACGATTATACCATACTTTTCCCCTTTTTGCAATCGATTTTACTACGCAATCGTTTGACAGTTACGCGCAAAAAGGGGTATAATAATGCTTGGAGAGAAAAATTATGCTATTCAATTATCATACGCACACAAAACGCTGTAATCACGCACAAGGCGACGAACGGGAATACGTAGAACACGCCATAACAAGCGGTTTGAAAACGCTGGGATTTTCCGACCATGCGCCCTATTTGTTTCCCAACAGCGATTATCAATCGTCCTTTCGCATGAAACAGGACGAGCTTTTCGCCTACGCCGATACCGTGCGCGCACTCGCTAAGGAATATGAAAAGGATATTCGTATTCTTTGCGGATTTGAACTGGAATATTATCCTGATTTCCACAAGCAGGAAATGGCGTTTTTGTCGCAAGTACAGCCCGATTATTTGTTACTCGGTCAGCATTTTGTCGGCAATGAGTTTTCGCGTTTGCCCTCGTCGGGAATAAAAACGGACGATATCGCTTTGACCTTGTACGTAACGCAAGTGCTTGCAGGGCTTGCCACGGGCGATTTTTTATATCTCGCCCACCCCGATATCGCAGGCGTTTCCTGCTCCCCCGAAGCGGTAGACAGGGAGTACCGCCGTTTGTGCGAAGGCGCAAAGCGCATGGGCGTGCCTTTGGAAATCAATTTCTTGGGTATTCGCGATAAACGCCGTTACCCGAATGATAAATTTTTCAAAATTGCCGGCGAAGTGGGTAACGCTATTATTTTTGGCTCAGATGCACACGAGCCATGGGTAGTCAACGATACCGAAAGCGAAGAAATTGCTTTGGATATGGCGAAAAAATTTAACTTAAAGGTAATGGATAAGCCGTTGTTATAAGAAAATATGGT
>JAZQWZ010000126.1:0-2708 GCA_045632625.1 Candidatus Scatosoma sp.
GAAAGCATTACCGCAGAAGTGCCGTCGTACACTGCGTTGGCAACGTCGGAAATTTCCGCACGCGTAGGACGGGGATTTTGAATCATCGATTCCAACATTTCCGTTGCCGTGATAACGCGTTTACCGTGAATACGGCATTGATTGATGATATATTTTTGCACGTCGGGCAATTCTTCAAAGGGGATTTCTACGCCCAAGTCGCCGCGCGCAACCATAATGCCGTTGCAAACGGGGATAATATCCAACAAATTGTTTACACCAGCGCGGTTTTCGATTTTCGCAATCACGTCGATGTGCTCGCCGCCGTTTTCCTTTAAGAAATTCTTTACGTCGATTACGTCTTGCGCTTTGGATACAAAGGAAAGTGCGATAAAGTCAACGTCTTGCGCAATACCAAACAAAATATCTTTCTTATCCGCATCGGAAAGGAAGGTGGTCGCCAACTGTTTATCTGGGAAAAACATGGATTTCTTATTGGAAATTGCGCCGCCAATGTCTACTACGCATTCCACGTCCGTTTCCGTCACGTTTTTAACGGTAAAAACGATAAGCCCATTATTCAAAAGGATTTTATCGCCTGCAACAAGATTGTCGCAAATTTCCTTAAAAGAAACGCTTACGTGCGTAGCGTCGCCAACAACGTCGCGAGTAGTGAAGGTAAACGTATCGCCTTGCTTTAATTCCACGCGACCGCTTTCAAAAGTCCCGATACGTAACTCGGGCCCTTTGGTGTCGAGCATAATTGGCAGGGGTATATTTTTTTCTTGCCGTACTTGTTTTACATATTCGATAGTCTTTTGATGTGTTTCATGCGTACCATGCGAGAAGTTTAAACGAATAACGTCGCAACCGGCTTGCATTAAAGCAGTAATTGTCTGTTTGCTATTGCTAGCGGGGCCGATGGTAGCAATTATTTTTGTTTTTTTCATAATCAAAACTCCAAATTATTTTTACTATATTATCAAATAGCAAAAAATCAAACCTATTTTACTATTTTTTTTAAAAAAAAGCAAGAGAATAGGTGCATTTTTTCAAAGAAAGTGGTATAATACAAATGATTTGAGATGGTTATACGGTCGCGGGGTCGCTTGACGACCATGAGGAAAGTCCGAGCAGCACAGGACAGGGTGCCTGATAACGTCAGGTGAAGGTGACTTTAAGGAAAGTGCAACAGAAATAAACCGCAGAGCGCAAGCTCTGTAAGGATGGAAAGGCGAGGTAAGAGCTCACCGATATCGTGGTAACACGGTATGCCATGTAAACCCCACCCGCTGCAAGATTGGGTATCTATCAATAGGGCTGTCCGTCCGATGGATTACCGTGAATATCGCTTGAACTTATCGGCGACGATAAGGCTAGATAAATGACCGTACACGACAGAACTCGGCTTACCGACCATTCTCAAATCCCTTTGCAAATCATTCGGGCGTAATTGCCCGATTTTTTATTTGCAAAATTATTTGAATAGTACAAACTGTAAAAAACATACGATAAAGCAAATCATCATAAAGGGGCGCGTATGTTTTTAGAATTTATTTGGACGATACTTGGTAAAATTGTATTTTTTACAGGCACGCTTGGCACGAAAAACACATTTCCTAAACCGCTTGCAAAGGAAGAGGAAGAACGATACCTTGCGCTTGCCATGCAGGGCGATAAAGACGCGAAGAATACGCTTGTTAAACACAATATGCGTTTGGTCGCGCATATCGTAAAAAAATATACGGGCGTAGCAGAAACGGATGATTTAATTTCCGTGGGCAGTATCGGTCTAATCAAGGCGATAAACACCTATTCGCCCACGCACGGTACGTCGCTTGCAACTTATACCGCACGCTGTATTGAAAATGAGATTTTAATGCTCATTCGCGCGAACAAAAAGCACAAAAATACACTTTCCTTATCCGACCCTGTGGGAATGGATAAAGATGGCAACGAACTTACGCTTATGGATTTGCTGTTTGAAAAGGAAGATTGCGTATTTGAAAGTGTAGAACGTTCCATTCAAAGAGAAAAGCTGTTAAAACAAATCAAGAAAATTTTAAGCGAACGAGAATATACGATATTGTGTTTGCGTTATGCGTTGAAAGGTGGAATACCGTTACCGCAACGGGAAGTGGCAACTGTAATGAAGATTTCCCGTTCCTATATTTCGCGAATTGAAAAACAGGCGATTGAAAAATTGCGTCAAAAATTAAACGCGGAAGATTTTTTAGAATAACTTTTGCAATTTTTTTCCAAAAAAGCAAAGAAAAATGCTGTCGTATGGTTGAAATTTCTTCAAATATGTGGTATACTTAATTTGTCAAATTACGTTCGGTTATTTTTGCGCGGTAAGTTGCACGGATAACAGGGTAAATAGACGTTAAATTAGGAAAAAATATTTGGAGGAATTTCACAATGACAATATCACAAGATGTTGCGCAAATGTTCTGCGTTGCGAAAGGCGCGGGCGTTGCTCGTCACGAAAACGCTGCTATTCCCGAAGAAGGCAAGTGGGTTCATGCAAAAGAAATCAAAGATATCAGCGGTTTTACGCATGGTATCGGCTGGTGCGCACCTCAACAAGGCGCTTGTAAGCTTAGCTTGAATATTAAGCAAGGTATCATTCAAGAAGCGCTTGTCGAAACCATCGGTTGCTCGGGTATGACGCACTCTGCGGCAATGGCTGCGGAAATTTTACCCGGTAAAACGCCTTTGGAAGCACT
>JAZQWZ010000127.1:0-13618 GCA_045632625.1 Candidatus Scatosoma sp.
TATATTTCCGTGCATACAAATGCGGTTTTGCCGTATATAGACGATCAGGGCAGAGAAATTATCGGACAATTTCAAATATATCTAGCAAAACAGTTGCTTTTTTTAGGAAATTTATATAAACTATAAGCGTACTAAACAAAAGGGGCAACATATGCGTATTAACAAATTTTTAGCGGACCAAGGCGTGGCAAGCCGCCGCCATGCAGATGCAATGATAGAGGCGGGGCGTGTTACTATCAATGGCAAAGTAGCCACTTTGGGTGCAAACGTAGAAGAAACGGATGAAGTAATTGTGGACGGTAAACTTATTTCCGTTGCAGAAAAGAAAGAAGAATATTATATTATGAACAAACCCAAAGGGGTGATTTGTACCGTTTCCGACGACCGTGGCCGTAAAACCGTTATGGATTTGTTGCCTGAGGGTGTTGGGCGCGTGTTCCCAGTTGGACGTTTGGATTATGAAACGGAAGGGTTGCTCATTTTAACCAACGACGGCGATTTATCCTATCGTTTAACGCACCCGACAAATGAAATTCCTAAAACATATATGGCAAAAATCGAGGGTACAATGATGGAAAAGGATTTAAATCCCTTGCGTTCGGGTGTGGAATTAGACGGCGTTATGACCAAGAAATGCAAAGCGCATATTGTAGAAACGCATAAGGAATACACCAAGGTGCACGTAACGATTACCGAAGGCAGAAACCGTCAGGTACGCCGTATGTTTGAAGCAATCGGAAGAAACGTTGCATTTTTGAAACGTGTTAGCATCGGTAAATTGAAATTGAGCGGTTTAAACCGTGGCGAAGTACGTCCCTTGACGGAAGAAGAAATTGCATATTTGAAAGGAATGTAAAAAAATCCCCTTAGCCGTTTGGCTAAGGGGTAATTTGATAAGAGATGTTAAGAGCGATAGTTACGCATCAAACCGACCACTTTCCCTAAAATAGAAATTTCTTCGGGACGGTAGATCATATCCGACAAAGTTTCGTTTTCAGGGTGTAAAATAATTTGCCCATCGCGATAATAAAAACGTTTAACGGTTGCAGCTTCTTCATCGTTAACAAGAGCCACAACAATTTCACCATTTTCTGCGGTCGGCTGACGGCGAACGATAATTTTATCTCCGTTCATAATACCTGCGTCAATCATAGAAGAACCTTGCACGCGCAACATAAATAAATCGTCGCCGCGGAACTCACCCGTAGGGAACGTGTAGTAATCTTCATAATTTTCGTAGGCGAAAATAGGCTGACCTGCTGTTACGACACCGAGTAGAGGAATAGTAACCCCCGAGCCTTTCCCGATGGTCACTGCGCGTTTTTTATTATCGGTTTTGCTTAAATAGCCTTTGTCTTGTAATTTTTCAATATAGCTATGCACGGTTGCAGTGGATTTAATACCACATTCTTTGCCGATTTCACGCACGGAGGGTGTATAACCGTTTTCTTCCGTGAATTTACGGATGTAATCCATAACTTTGATCAATTTATCCTCGTGAACCATAAAAAAACCTCTTTTGTAGGATTTGTAATTCTATTATAACATACTTTTTTATAAAATGCAAACATTTGTTTATGAAAAATGGTTGCTTTTTCGAAAAAAAATGCTATAATTATATATAAGGAAAGAGATTTGGAGAAAAAACTATGCGAGATGGTAAAAAATGTGTATTATACGATAGAGAGTGTATCGGTTGCTTGGAATGCGATATGTGTGATTTAGATCCTAATAAAATTTGTGATAATTGCGGAAAGTGTATTGAATTTAATGACGTTGCTTCTATCAAGATTGATAGAATATACACAAATCCCGACGAATATAAGGAATAAAGCATACGAATACAAAAAAAGCAAGGACGCGCAATTGGCGTGTGCTTGCTTTTTTGTTTTTTAATAGTCACTTGATGGCTCGTGTATAATATAGTTCTGGAATAAATCCACGTAACGCAAGGGAATGGTTGCTGTAATCATTTGTCCGTCGTCTTGATAAGCGCAACTGCGTTGTACAAAATAGTTTTTCAATTTTGAAAACTCTTTGATGCTGATATAGGGAACGAAAAGCGAACAGAAAACGTATCCTTTAGTAAACCGTTGAACAATCTCTTGCTTTAACGTCGAAAGTCCGTTCCCTTCCTTTGCGGAAATCGCAATGCTGCCGTAGGGGAAAGCCGTGGTATCCGTAATGGCTTCACTTTTATTCATTACAACCAAATACGGGGAAGCAAAATGTAGTTCTTCCAGCGTTTGGAGCGTGGTGTTCAGCTGCATATCGTATTCGCCTGTGGCATCGCATACAATCAATGCCAAATCGCAATGCAACACGCTTTCTAAGGTGGATTTAAAAGCTTCTATCAAATTGTGCGGTAAATCCCGCAAAAACCCAACTGTATCAATTAAAAGAAAGGGAATCCCGTCAATTTCCATACTACGCGTTGTGGGATCTAACGTAGCGAACAGTTGATTTTTAACATAGGCATCCGCACCCGTTAAGGTGTTAAGTAGGGTGGATTTGCCCGTGTTGGTATAACCGACTAAGGCAACGGTTTTTACCTCGTTTTTCTTGCGTCGGAGTGTTTGAAGAGAGCGACGCTGTTCTAGCTCCTTTAAGCGTTTTTCCAAGTAATTTAAACGCGTGCGAATATGCCGTCTATCCGTTTCCAACTGCGTTTCCCCAGGGCCGCGCGTACCCACGCCGCCGCCTAAACGTGATAAGGCGGCGCCTTTGCCTTTCAACCGCGGATATAAGTATTTTAGTTGCGCAAGCTCTACTTGAATTTTACCTTCGCTACTTTGCGCGTTTTTTGCAAAAATATCCAAAATCAGCGTAGTGCGGTCGATTACCTTTCTATCTTGCAAAGCCGCGGAAATATTCAACGTTTGAGAAGGGGAAAGTTCGCCGTTGAAAAGCACGGTAATTTCGTCTAAACCGTTCAAACGTTGGGCAAGTTCCTGTAATTTACCTTCGCCGATAAAGGTAGCGGCGTTGATTTCACGTACGTTTTGATAAATCGTGCCTGCACAAACCGCACCGGCGCTTTCAATAAGCGAAACGGCTTCTTCTTGCAAGACGCGGTAATTATGGGCATTTTCGCGTGTAATCGGTTGAATAATATAAATTTTTTCTAAAACGTTTGACGTGGTGTTTTGCATGCTTTCGCTTAATCGTCCTGTTTTGGAGTATCGTTAGAAGAAGTTCCTTCGTTTCGCAAAGTTACTTTATCCGCAACCATACGGCGGTTTTCTTGTGTGATAGCGGCATAGTGTTTTTTGGTTGTGTTTACGTCCCTATGCCCTAAAACGTCAGCAACTATGTAAATATCGCCTGTGGAGTTATAAAGCCGCGTACCATAAGTACTACGTAATTTATGCGGCGTAATTTTTTTCAGTGGTGTAACTAATTTGCTGTATTTTTTGACCAAAATTTCCACAGATCGCACGTTAATACGCTTATTTTGTAAAGATAAGAAAAATGCCGTTTCTTCCTTAGGAATTTTAGGATTGTTGGATTTTTCCGCTAGATATTCCTTTAAAGCAAACTTAACTTCATCGGAAAAGTATAAAATTGCTTGATTTCCGCCTTTCCTTGTTACCAAAAAGGATTTATCTTCAAAATTAAAGCTATCGTTATCCAGCCCGACAAGTTCGCTAATACGGATACCTGTCCCCAGGAAAAGAGAAAGAATAGCCGTGTCGCGTACGCGTGTTTTGTTATGATAACCCGCCGCGTGGCCCGATAAACCATTGCCTGTTTCCGCTGCGTGAATAAGCTGAGAAACTTCGTTTGTATTTAAGCGAATAATTTCCTTTTCGTGCAATTTAGGGGTAGGGACTTTTGCCGCGTTATTTTTTTCTAATAAACCACGATTGAAAAAGTATTTGAAAAGGGCGCGTACGGCGGAAAGCTTGCGTGCTTTTGCGCGTTCATCGCAAGAAAGACGCTTGCCGCGAAAACGATAGTTGGATAAATAGCTAATAAATAATTCAATATCGTTGTGCGAAAGTGCTTCTAAATGCTCCAAAGTTAAATCAAGTATGTCAAAATTGCGATATTTACGCGTACAAAGGAAATCAAAGAAAATACGCAAATCATAAGCATATTTTAATCGAGTTTGACAGCTTGTACGCGATTCAATACCCAAAAAGTAATCTTCGCAAAAGGGCGGAAGCTCTTTTAAAAGCTCTGCAATTCTGTCTAAATCTTGTATATTACGTGTGGTATAGTAGTTTTCGTTCTTCATATCTATATTGTACCATGAAATAGGGCAAAAAGGCAACCATATGAGTGTGCCTTCCCAAAAGTTGTAAAAAAAATTTAAAAAAAACGAAAAGTTAGGGCGCAATAGTGTCTATCTTTAAAAAAACGAGCAAATAACAAGGTTTATATAAAATAATAAAAAAAATACCTAAGCACCATGAGAACAGCGAAAAAAAGAGAAGAAATTATCACTAAAAAAGTGCACAATAGCTTGTAAATAAAGCAATTCCCCACCTATTTTCATTCGGTAGGGAACAGCTTAAACTATTCGTAAAATGGCTCATGATTTACGAATAGTTTTTTTTTTCGTAGGTTCTATCCCCTTAGTTAGCCGTTATGCGTAGCATAACAATGCGATAGCGTAGGTGGAGCCGTGATTGATATATTGGTTTGTTTTTAGTGGTCTCCCCATACAACACGGTAGAAACGTTCTTTTTTCGTGTTTGTGTGTTAAAAGCATGTAAGCAATAATATAAAATTGTATTCTTTTTGTGCAGTTTTTTTCGTACCCCATTACAAATTATATTTAATTTATAATGGTTTTGTAAAGGTCGCAGGAAAAACTTTTTTATTAAGGTTGTCCCGCATTAGCGTGAATTTACGTGCCACCGCAGGGCGGTGCGCACGGTGCTCTACTACGGGTAGACTGTATAAAATAAAGCATTATTCAACCGTTCATTTTTCGTATTCGTTCTTTTTTTTCATTTAATCTTCTTTCTCTCTATCTTATCAATCATTGGTTGAATAGATTGATTTGTTTTATCCGTCTCCGACGTTGTCGGCACTGTGTGAGATTGAAACTTATGTTTTAATGGAATACAGTGCGTACCGCTATGGCGGTTAGACTGTATGTAATTTGTATAAAGTTCGTTTACGAATTGTTGTTTTTTCCGTCCGTGCGTACCGCCCTGCGGTATGTTAGTAATTTGAGCGATTATCTTGTAAAAACTGCACAACAATTTTTGAGTTGTGTAATTTTTTATGTGTAGGTGTGTAGTCTCTTTCCCTTTATTTACAAGGGATTGCACACGCAAAGCATTTACCGCGTCAAATGCTTTGCGTTGTGTAGTGCAATTTTATAATTTAATAGGTGTTTATTATGAGTTATAGTTCTAATAGCCGTGTACGGCATTTTGATATAATATTTTATGCAGGAAGAAAAAAGCTTTTAGAATTGCTTGAATTGTATGCTCCACGTATTGCGCATTTTGCTTTTGCTGAACATACGAAAGATGTCTATGAAGAAGATTTAGAAGAAAATGGCGAATTAAAGCATAGAAAAGGCGAATTGAAAAAAGCGCATATACATTTACTTTTAGATTTGTATAATGCTGCTACGTGTAATGCGGTAAAGCGTTTGTTTACTACGGAAGAAGATAAACCACGTGTAATGCCTGTAAATGATATACAAGCCGTTTACGAGTATTTATGGCATAAAAATAATCCTGAAAAGTATCAGTATAGTAAAGCTATTGTTTTAACTGATAGTACTGATTATTATGAGCGTTTGTGTATTGCCGGTGCAAAAAAAGATAGTGATAATGTTGCTGAAAATATTATAAATGATATTTTAGCAGGTGTTTCCCCACGCATAATGGTTTCTCGGTATGGTCGTGATTACTGCATACATATGAACCAGTATAATGATGTTGTTGATAAAATTAAGCAATATGAGTTAGAAAATCGATATAGGAAGGCAAAAGATGTTCCGTCTTATAAGTATGAGCAAATGTATTTAGAAGATAAGCTGCCTTTCGATGAATAATTATAAAAGCAGGGAATGTATCCCTGCTTTTATTTTACCAATTTTTTTTAATTTCGTGCCCTACGAGTTCGTCAATGGATATCCCGTAAAAGTCGGCAAGCTTTACGCAAAAATCTATGTTTGGTAGTGTAATATTGCGTTCCCAACGGTTAATATTTTGGTGGCTTGTATTAACCATTTTTGCTAATTGCATTTGACTAAGGTTGTTTTGTTCTCTTTTTTCTTTTAGAAAATTGCCATAATTCATAAAAAAAAACTCCTTTATTTTAATTTTTTTTATAATTATAGCACTTTTTTGTGCAAAAACACTTGACAAGCACATTTTTGTGCAGTATAATAATCACAGTAGCACTTATTTGTGCAACAAAAATAAATAAAGGTAGGTAATTGCTATGGAAACTTTCTTTTTAACTCTTAGTGATTGTTGTGTGCCACTAACAGTATTTGCTTGTTTTTGGTTGCTTGCACGAACTATTACAAGTTTTGTGAATTGTTATTGCTTTGGTCAAAAGTATGATGATTTGCAAAAGCAAAACGAAGAATATAAAATTCGTTTGGATTGTTACGAGAAAAAATTAAAAGGTGGTGGTGGTAATGGCAATTCTTAAAAAGGTATCTAAACCGCAGGAATTGGAAATAGGCGAGCGTTATTTGGATTGTGAAAATCGTTGTGTTTTGGTTTATGACGGTGCTTATCCTGTAAGTGGTGTTTATAAATTCCATGATGTAGACGATAGAAACGATATTTATTTACGTTTTAGTGATATACAAGGTAATTTGCGTATTTTTAATATCACTGAAATGGAATTACGTGCTTTACTTTGTACAAGTATGATTGAGTTTTTAGAACTTATGTTATTTGAAAAAAATAAAAAAGGGGGTAATCTTTAATGGCTGACGAAAAAAAGACGGTGCATAAGAAAACTACTGAAATGCAAGTAAAAATGCTTGTAAAAGAGTTTGTATCGAAAAATGGTAAACCGTTTAGCACTTTAAGTGTCGTTATCAATGGTCGTGATATTCAGCTTGGTTTTGTATCGGCTGAAATGGAATTGGCGCTTATTAAAGCAGGTGCAATTAAAATCAATTAAAAAATAAGGTGGTAAAAAAAATATGTTTAGTAAAATATTAAGTGTATTGCTTATACTCGGCTTAGCCGTTTTGAGTATATATCTCGTGGTTGGTATCGTGCGTGACATTCGAGAGCGCAAAAAACAAAAAAAATCAAAGCACGATAATAATGAAAAAGGGGGTTAATAGTTAGTGGAAATCTTGACGGAAATTATCACTATTCTTGTAGGTGGCTTTACTGAGTTTGCTGCAGGATTTGGCGCAGGTATTACTGCGTTGGTACAAGGTATTTTCTTGACAAGTGGCGCAGATGGTGCGCAAACGCTTTCTACGTTTGGTGTACTTGTAATTGTATTTGCTGCAATTTCTCTTTGCGTTGGTTTGTCTCGTTGGGTACTTAACTTTGTTACGTCGCTCGGTGCACGTAATAGATAACGTGTAATTGGGGGATTGCCTTGCTTTCCCCCTTTTATTTTTAGTCAAGGTTTAATAAAAATTATGGTTATTTGGTTGTTGATTATTGGTGCAATTTTGTTTGCATTTTTCTATATTAGAAAGCATTTTAAAGTGCCTAAAACGGATAGTATGGCTTTGATAACAGGTGCAGTAAAGAGTGGTAAAAGCACTTTTTCTTTGGCACTTGCTTATACAAAATATAAACGCAATTTGCGTTCTTGGAAGATACGAAAGTTTTTCTCTAAAATGTTTAATAAACCTATGGAAGAAAAGCCCCTGTTTTATACTACTATTCCTGTCGGTGTTCCACACGTTTTAATAACGAAAGATTTATTATTGCGTAATGAGCGTTTTGCTTATCGTTCCGTTATTTGGGTTGACGAGGCAAGTATTCTTGCTGATAGTATGGAATATAAGGATTTAGACGTTAATGAGCGTTTGTTGCTTTTTAATAAACTTATAGCACATGAAACTAAGGGCGGTGCATTGATTTACAATACGCAATCCGTAAGTGATTTGCATTATAGTATTAAACGTTGTTTGAGTAATGTTTTTTACGTTCATGCTACTTTTAAGTGGATACCTTTCTTTTTACTTGTTATGGTGCGTGAAGAGCGTTATTCCGAAGATGGTTTTGCAGTGACTACTTATAATGACGATATGGAAGAAAGTTTAAAAAAGGTAATTATTCGTAAGCGTGTTTGGAAATTGTTTGATTGTTATTGTTATTCGTCTATGACGGATAACAAGCCTGTAAATACAAATGTTGTTACTGCTGATAGTTTGAAAGCAAAATATATTTGTTCTTTTAATCCACGTAGAGATGGTGAGATTGTAGAAGATAAAGAAGATGAAAAAAATATTGATAGTGGGGGTGTAATTGATTTAACGTGAGAAAAAGAAATATCAAAGTGTTAGCTGATACCATTTTTTGGTATGTGCTTTATATGTTGCCTGTAATCTTATTTTTGATTGCTCAATATCGTAATACTACTTTATTGAGTTTTACAAATGTAATGAGCAATGCAGGCTTTACAATGGAAAATAACGCTATTTTTAATGCATTTATGGATATTTTTGGTGTAGGTGGTATTTTCCCTTGTTTTGGCGAAAATGTAGGCGTTATTGTTTCTTGGTTTGTTATGATGGTTGTTGTACATGCTTTTGTGGATATTATGCTTTTTATTCCTAGGCTGTGCCATAATTGGATTGACAAATATAGTAAAAAAACTGAGTAAATAAAGGTGGTATTTTATGAGTAATAATTATAAAAAGCGTGTAGCTGCGCAAACTGCTCAAAATAGAGAGCAAAAAAAGTTTGAGAAAAAGTTTCATGATACTAAGGCAAATCGTGTAAAAAATATTATGGCATATATTCTTGCCTTTTTAATGCTTTTATGGACTATTGCAAGTGTTCTTGGTGTAATTGCTTTTGGTAGAACTAATGAAAAGTCAAATACTGTTGTCGCAAGTGCTGCAAGCGCTCCCGATGATAATAATTATGACGATTATTTTCCTAATTCTACATTTCTGGGTGGATTAGGTGATTACGCTAATTATATGGGCTTTCCTTATAGCTTTTTGCCTTATGGTTTTGGTGATCATAGTTATAACATGTATACTTTTAATGGTGTTACGGTTACTTTGAATAATGGCGGTACACTCACTTTTAATGGTGTTTCTACTACTCATTTTGAGTTTGTTTTATGCCATAAAGATGATACTCACGTTTCTTTGGTAAGTGGTCAATCTTATTATTTTTATATCGGTAATAATACTGATGTTGCTGCAGCTGATTTGGTTATTTGTTATATCGATAATACTGGTCGAGATGTATATCATAATATGACAAGGGGTCCTTTGGTTTGGTCATCAACTTATACTTTTCATCATATTTTTATGCGTATGCATCCTGGTACAACTTTTAATAATTTGCTTTTATATCCGTCTTTGTTACGTGGTACTACTGCTCAGTTAAAGGCGCTTGATAAAAACGCAGGTAGCAAATATTATACTATGCCTTTGCAGTACGGTTATTATTATGGTTTTAATGCTGGTGTTGATAGTGGCTATGAAAGAGGTATTAATTACGCTTTAAGTCGTTATATGTCGTCTTTCTTTTACAATTCAAAATTATATATTCGTCCATCTCAATCTAATGGTAGTTTCCCTTTTGTTGAACATTCGTTGAGTTATACAGATAAAGGTATAGATATTAAGTCGGCTTTATTAGAAGCAAGTGCTCAACATGCGACTAATTTAAGTGGTTATGATGGCTCTATGGAAATTGCTTTTGTTTTGGATGAGCCTATAAATATTAATACTTTAGGAAATAGCTTATCCTTTAATCAGTTTGCTAATGTAAGTGGGTTACTTAAATTTTACTGTAGTTCTTTTACTAATACTATTGGTAATTTGCCTGGTAGTGTATATGCTAGTATTTTTACTAATGGTGCATATAAATTTAAGAGTATTGAAGATGAAGATGTGCCTATTTATTATTTTGTTTTGGCTGTTACTTTTGATGATTTTAATAGTACTTATTATGTTACTGATAGGAATGATAAAGCAAATAATTCTTATCAATACGGCTATGATAAAGGTTATGAAAGTGGATTTAATAAAGGTAAGTTAGATAATTCACTTTATGAAGATGGTTATAAAAATGGATATGCAATAGGTTATGATAAAGGTGTGATAGAAGCTGATAATAATCCATATTCATTTACAAAGCTTTTTAGTGCCGTTCTTGACGTTCCTGTAAGGGTTTTTACAAGCTTATTTGACTTTAATGTATTGGGTGTAAATCTTTCTTCTTTCTTCTTCTCTTTGCTTTCTGTATGCTTTGTTCTTGTTGTTATTAAATTGTTGATTTAAGGGGGGTATTATGGCTAAAAATGGGTATACAATTAGTAATCGTGGGAAAAAGAGTTTAAGTATTCGTGTTACTACTGATAGAAAAGAAATTAAAGCAATTCAAAAGGCTGAAAAGCAACAAAATGCTATTGTTAAAATGCAGGATAAAAAGTTTCGTATAGCTCAAAGGCGTACTAATCGTGCATATCGTAGTACTTTTGTTAGTCCTTTGCTTAAAGTTGTTCTTTTGATTTTGATTGTAAGTGCGGTTTTTTCATTTTTGCGGTTTGGTAATTTAAATAATGCTTTTTCTTTTGAAAGTTTGTTATCATTTTTACAAGGTGTGCCGACGGTTAATTTTGATTGGTTAGTAATTGATGAAGTTAATTTTGATTTACCTAATTGGCTTGATTGGTTAGATAATATTATTAATTTTCTTGCAAGTATTGTAGAGTTTTTTGGTTTTATTCTTGCTGGTTTGTGGCAAGCTTTAACGTTTATGCTTTATTTCCTGCGTTATTTGTTTGTTCAGTGATAAGTGGGGTAGTGTTCAGGGGCGTGTTTATCACGCCCCATACACGCAACAAACAATCTTTTTCCGCTATGTGTGATATAGCTGCAATGTGTTGTAACATTTCGTAAAATGCAGGTTTTACGAAAACATAAACATAAAATCAGTAAAAAGTACGAAATTTAATAAATTTTTTCTTTATTTTATAAATATAGTTTGCTTTTCAATTTTTGCATTTTACAAAAATTTGATAACTGTACGGTTGAATTTCAATTTGATTTTTATAAATTGCATTCGTTAAAATATTTTTATGATTTGTATACGTTTGTAATTGATAGCTTTTCGCGCCGTTATTAATTACAATGTATACGCACTCATTATCTTTTTCACGTTTATAATACAACAGTTCGTCCTTTGCATCACAAATACTAAATTCGCCGTCTTTGAAAATGTTTTGATAATCAGCGCGTATTCTTCCTAAACGTTTATAGAAAGAAATTAAATCTTCATTTAAATGTTCCCAATCAAAACATTGCCTACAGAACGGATCAATGTGTCCTTCCATTGCATTTTCGTCACCGTAATATACACAAGGCACGCCAGGTAACGTATATTGCAAAACGGCAGCCATTTTTAATTTTTCTATAGCAGTTTGTTTGGTATTTTCACTTAAATAAGCGCCCTTTTTAGCCATTTCGTCTTTATTTTGGCAATAAATACCGCCTAAAACCGTCAAAATACGCGCCGTATCATGTGTTCCAAGAATATTCATTAAACAATCCAACGTTTGCTTTGGATAATGGTCAATCAACGTATAAACGGTTTGTACAAGCGAGGTTACATTTACCGTTGTTACATAACGAATGATAGCATCTTTCAATGGATAATTCATAACGCTGTCCAGTTCTTTGCCCTGCAAATATTCCCGTCTATGCGAATAAGCGATTTTATCCGACGCGTCTTCCCAAACTTCGCCGATAATGATAGCATCCTTATCTTCTTCTTTAACCGATTTACGCAGTTTTTTCAAGAAAAAATCAGGCAATTCGTCGGCAACGTCTAAACGATATCCGCCGATTCCATAGGAGAGCCACGTTTTCAATACACCGTTTTTCCCAAAAATAAAATTTTGATAGGACGTAGAATGTTCATTTACTTGCGGTAAAACGTCAATTCCCCACCAACTCTCGTATTTTTCAGGAAATTGTGTAAACGAATACCACGAATAATACGGCGAATCTTTGGATTGATACGCGCCAACGGACGGATAATTTCCGTATTTGTTGAAATATACGCTATCATCGCCCGTGTGATTAAAAACACCATCTAAAATAATGCGAATTCCCTTTAATTTAGCCGCATTCACGAGATTTTTAAAATCTTCTTCCGTGCCTAACATACGGTCAATTTTTAAATAATTCGAGGTGTCGTAACGGTGATTAGACGCCGCTTCAAAAATGGGATTGAGATATACTACGGTAACGCCAAGTTCTTTCAAATAATCCAACTTACTTTCAATGCCTTGTAAATTGCCCCCAAAGAAATCATTATTCAAAACCTTGCCATTTTCGTTGGGCTTATAGGACGGAAGTCCACCCCAATCTTCACGACATACGCGCCCTTTTATGTCTGGCATAGTTCCTTGTTTGCAAAATCTATCGGGGAAAATTTGATACATCACCCCGCCTTTGAACCATTCGGGCGTTTTATAAGTCGCGGAATATACCGTCAATAAGAAACCGCGCGGAGATTGTGTAATTTCCCCTTGCTGTAAAGCTCCGCAAGATATATAACCAACGTTTTCAATGGCGAAAGTATAATAATATAAACCTGGTTTATAAATTTGTAAAGCAATGCTCCACCCAAACGCTGTTTTTTCCATAGTAAAAAATTCGGCGTTTTCTCCGTCTCGGTTGAAATGTAAGGTTGCATTTTCGCTGGGCGTATAACAATCTTCGAGATTCGGCGTACAGCTTCCGTCGAATCTCGCGTTGGTTTTGATACAATATACATTAAATTGTATCTTTTTGCGTTGTTTTACTGCCCCTATTATGCTTTTACAAGCAATGTCTAAGGGATTGAAATAAATACGAATGGACATAAAGAAAGTTCCTTAACCACGAGAAAAGCCGTAAAATTCTTTACAGCTTTTCTCTGAATGATATTTTATGAAAGTTGAAATGTTTTTACGCTTTATGCAATGGCTTTAAATTCCAAATATTTTCCGCATATTCTTTAATACTGCGATCTGCCGCAAAGAACCCTGCTGCCGCAATATTGCGCAATGCCTTTTGATTCCATAATCGTTTATCCGTTGCGTATAATTTGGACATTTCATTTTGCGTAGAAAGATATGATTGGAAATCCGTCATACACATATACGGGTCAGCAATCGGAGAGCCTGTCAGCAAATAGTTGGCAATATCGGCAAACGATTCGCCATTAAAGCCTACAATTAACGCTTCCACAATTTTTCTAAGCGCGGGATCGCTATTGTAATATACACTTGCGGAATAACCATTTCTCCAAATTTCCGCCACTTCTTCGGCATTCAAACCAAAGATGTAGATATTATCCATACCAACATGTTGCGACATTTCTACATTTGCACCGTCCAACGTACCTATTGTGAGCGCACCGTTAATCATGAATTTCATATTGCCTGTACCGCTTGCTTCTTTACCTGCCAAGGAGATTTGTTC
>JAZQWZ010000128.1:0-5371 GCA_045632625.1 Candidatus Scatosoma sp.
CGCTCCACGGGTGGCGTATGAATGGTGGATATATCTCTAATTCCCGAAAGAGACATATGTAACGTTCGCGGGATAGGCGTTGCGGTCATGGTTAAACAGTCGATATCCTTGCGAATATGCTTAATTTTTTCTTTATGCTCCACGCCAAAGCGTTGTTCTTCGTCTAAAACAAGCAAACCCAAATTTTTAAATTCTATGTCTTTAGAAAGCAATCGGTGTGTACCGATTACCAAATCCACACTGCCGTCCTTTAATCCCTGCAAAACGGCAGCGGTTTCCTTAGGTGTATTGAAACGGTTTAGCACCGCTACTTTTACACCAAATTGTTCAAAACGCGCAAGCGCCGTTTGATAATGCTGTTTGCAAAGTACCGTGCTGGGACACATCAATGCCGCTTGTTTGCCAGCCAAGGCACACAAATACACCGCGCGGAACGCCACTTCCGTTTTGCCAAAGCCAACGTCCCCGCAAAGCAATCTGTCCATTACCTTATCCGAGCACATATCCGCTTTGATCTCTTCCACCGAGCTTGCTTGGTCGGGAGTTAATTCATAAGGGAAAGCGTCTTCAAATTCCTGCATAAACGCTTGGTTTTCAGGAAAACAAAAGCCTTTCTTTTGCGTACGCTCCGCATACAACTGCTTCAAGTCGAACGCAAGCTTTTTCAGCGACGCTTTTACCCTCGCTTTTACGCGCTCAAAGTCTGCACCGCCGATTTTACTGAGCGTAGGATTGCTATCGCCGACGTATTTGGAAAGAACGTCCATACATTCCACGGGCACGTATAGCGTATCACCGTCCTTATACGAAAGCGCGATATATTCTTTCGTTCCGTCCGTCGTTTCAATTTTTTTACTGCCGAGCACCTTACCGATACCGTGCGTTTCATGCACGACAAAATCCCCGATTTCGGGCGCGGCAAACATTTCCCCGCGTTTACGGCGAATACGCTTTGTATCGGGTGCTTTCGTATACAAATCGTTTGCGCCGATTACCGCAAGCTTACAATCGTGCAACACAAACCCTTTATCTAAATTTTCCGTGAGCACGCAAACGCCGCCAAGCGTTTGTGCCGTTTCAGATAATTTAACGGTAGAAACATAGCTTTCCGCAAAATTTTCCGTCAGCTTTATCGCGCGTTTTTCATCGCCGCAATATAAAAGCACGTTATAACCGCCCTTGCGCCAGTTTTGCACGTCTGTCAAAAGCGCAGGGAAGCCGTTTAAATACTTCGTAGTTGGCGTAGCGGATAAGTTGTAAATTTTCAGCGGTTCAAACAAAAATGGATTGCCTGTAAACGTTTGCAAAACGATACACCTAAATTGTTGTATGCCTTCGATAAAGTTGTTTTTATCCACGTATTGCTTTTTAGAAAAGGCAAATACTTCGCCGCTTGCAAGTAACGAACGAAAGCGCTCGTCATGTTCTTTATACAAGCCGTTCATTTTATCCCAAAGCGCTTTTCCTTCGTCAAAGACAAGTACCGTGTCCTTGTTGAGTACGGAAAAACAATCAACGGAATTTTCCAAAAGCGGTAATATAAACGCTTCATCCATTTGCGGATTAGACAAAATTTCATCGGCAATGGCTCGCGAACGCGCATACGCAGTTGCGTTTGGACAATGGGCAACGCCATTTTCTAATTCATGACGCACCGCTGACATATCCGTTTCACTTACCACTACGTCCGTAGCCGATAAAATACGAATGGATTGCATTGTAGCGAACCTTGCTCCCGTTACCGCGTCGTAGGACTTAATTTTTTCTACAGTATCGCCAAAAAAATCAATCCGTACAGGGTTTTGCGCACCCACTGGATAAATATCTAAAATATCGCCGCGCAGCGCGAACACGCCTTCGTTTTCCACCTCGTGATTGCGTACATACCCCATTCGAATGAGCGTTTGAGGCAAGGAGGCAAAGTCAAATTCTTCGTTTTCAATCAACGTAATTGCAGGCAGTTTTTTAGGAAAAAGCTGAATGAGTGCGTCTAATTCCGCAACCACCACTTCCGCGCCGTTTAACAAAGCATCAATCCCCTTTAAACGTTTAAAAAGCGCGTCCTTAGAAAGTGCTTTTCTATAAAAAAGAACTTCGTCTTTCGCCGCTAATATTTCTACGTTTTTACCCGACAATGCGGTTATGTTATCCGCCGCGCGCTTTGCCGAAACCGCATCCGCCGTTACGTATAAAATAGGATAAGGTATACAACTGGAAATGAGTTGTTTTAAGGAGTCGGAAACGCCGAAAACCGCCGTGGGTGTACCACGACGGATGTCTTGTTCCAAAGCGGAATATTCACTGCCTAATTGTGCAAACGTGAAAAAATTGCGTTTCATTGTTCCCTTGCTATCTATAAAATATTTCAACCGTTAAATTGACACATTACGTTGTCGATAGACACGCCTTTTGCGAACGTAGCCGCCGCCTCGCCTGCTTTATGGCAAGCCGCGGCAAATAGCTCGTAATCATCCTTTCTTACTTCCGACAATACATAATTGATGATAGGAATATTTACTTCTTCGTCGCGAATTCCCACGCGAATGCGCGCAAACGAGTTTAAGCCCGTTTCACCGATAATACTGCGCATACCGTTATGAGTACCAGCGCTACCGCTTGCACGAATACGGATTTTTCCTTTAGGTAAATCGTAATCATCATAAATAACAAGCAAATTTTCGGGCGCGATTTTATATTTCGCCATAAGCTGTTTTACCGCCCTGCCCGAATTGTTCATATAGGTAAGCGGACGTGCAAAAATTACCTTTTCTCCATTTAAGTACGCTTCCGCAACGGACGCCTCGCATTCCTTTTTCTTAAATTTCGCGCCTACAATTTCTGCGGCGTCGCCTACGGCGATATAGCCCATGTTATGAAAGGTTTTTTCGTACTGTTTTTCAGGATTTCCAAGCCCAACGATTAAATACATAATTGTTTCCTTTTTTCGTGAGAAGTGCCGCCGTTAGTAGAGCGGCGGCAACATCATTCGTACATATTTTTTATCAATCGTACAACTTAGACATAGGTTTGTCAAGGTATACGTTTTCGATAGCCGCCGCAAAAATATCTGCAACGGACAAAATTTCAAATTTGTCGAGCATCTTATGTTCAGGAAGATGAACGGTATCCAGCATAACAAGCTTATTGATTGCCGATTTTTGCAATCTTTCAATAGCCGGACCGCTTAAAACAGCGTGCGTACAGCCTGCGTACACTTCCGTTGCGCCTGCGTCTTTGATTGCTTGCGCGCCTTGGCAAAGTGTACCTGCCGTATCAATCATGTCGTCGATCATCAAGCAGCGTTTGCCCTTTACGTCGCCGATAATACTCATAACTTCCATAACGTTTGCTTTGGGACGGCGTTTATCGATAATAGCGATGGGCACGCCGAATTTTTCAGCGACCTTTCTAGAACGTTTTACGCTACCAAGGTCGGGGGCAACCACTACGTCGATATTGTTTTGCTTTGCAAAATGGTTATAAAGCGTAGGACCGCCAAGCAGGTTATCCACGGGAATATCGAAGAAACCTTGAATTTGGTCCGCGTGCAAATCCATCGTTAAAACGCGGTCTGCACCAGCTTCCGTCAAAAGATTTGCTACAAGCTTTGCCGTAATAGGATCGCGAGAGCGTGCTTTTCTGTCTTGACGAGCGTATCCAAAATAAGGAATAACCGCCGTAATACGGCCAGCCGACGCGCGCTTTGCCGCGTCAATCATAATTAACAATTCCATCAAATTGTCATTGACGGGTGCGCAAGTGGATTGAATGATGAACACGTCTCTACCACGTACTGTTTCAGCGATGTGTACGCTGATTTCCCCGTCGGAAAACGTCGTGACTTCTACTTCGCCAAGCTCGGTATTGAGCTTTTTAGCAATGGCTTGTGCCAGTTCACGATTGGAGTTACCGGAAAACAACTTAATTTCGTTACCGTGCGTTATCATATGTAACCTTCCTTTTATTATTTTTCGCACTTTCGCTTTGCCGCGAATTAGCGATTTTTTTTAAGTGTAAAACTCCATTTTCCCCATTAGCGTTTACAATACGCTATACATATTTATCTTACATATATTATAATACCCGATTTTGTTGGTTAAGTCAACAAAATGAGGGTACATTTTACATTTCTTTCTCGGAAAAATCCGTTTGCTTTTGTTTTTCTTCCTTTTGCTTATTGCGCATAGACACAAAAAAGCCTGTTAATACGCCTTTACATTCGTCTTCCAAAACACCGCCGAGTACTTCCGTGGTATGGTTAAGCAAATTTGCCTGCGCTAATTCATTGGTCAAAGAACGGCCCTTTTGTTCATATGCCCCAAAATATATCTTGTCCACACGCGCGTTTAAGCACGCGCCCATACACATAGGACAAGGTTCTAACGTAACGTATAATTCGCAACCTTCCGGTAAACGCCACGAATGAAATTTTTTACACGCTTTATCAATCGCCATCATTTCCGCGTGCGCGGACGCAAGCTGTAATTTCGCGCGGCGATTATAGCCTTTTGCTACCACCTTGTCTTGATAGACAACCACCGCGCCGATAGGCACTTCCCCTTCCGCAAGCCCCTTGTTCGCCATACGGATTGCCGCGCGCATAAATTTTTCTTCTCTCGTTAAGCGTTTCATCTTAAAATTCCTTTGAAAGTTCGTATAATGCGTACTTGTTTTTTTGTGTAATATCCGCCAACGCTTTTTCGTCAAGCGGATGCTTATATTCTTCCTTCCCCACTTCTACGGTAAAGGACGGTATGCGCAAAGCTTGTATACACCAGTCTTTATAACCGCCTACGCTCCCCTGCGCAATCTTTAAGGGATACCCCGTAGTTTGCGATAAACTATTTGCCAAACGCATTTCCAAGGGACAGGTATGCGACGAAGCCCCAAATAAACGGTAAATTTCTTCGCCCTTTGTGTGATAACTAACTGTATATTCAGGCTTAATAAACTGAGTAAAGCGCATTAACGCACGGCTTTCCGGCTCGCTAAACGGCTTTTTACCGATATAGTTTTCCGCGCCGGCAATGCGTGTGTTTTTTACACCTTTTCCCCATTCCGCGTCAAAATTTACGTTTAAATCGACGCCGCGCGCGTTGGCTTTCCAAAGCGAAAAATTGTCGCCGTTATTGAGCGCAAGTAAGCGTCTTTTAATGTGTTTATTATTCACGCTTTGTATACCGCACTGCGACAATAACGCGCCATCGGGGTTGGTTAGCGGCAACACCCAAAGCGTGCCTTTATATACTCCGATTTGTGCGTGGATAAGTGCAAGCATCGACGTGATATATTCTCTGCCGTGCAAAGCGTATTGCGCGATGCCTACGGGATAGCCGTCGCCTATTTTAACAGCATAAAGATTGCGATTTAA
>JAZQWZ010000129.1:0-8857 GCA_045632625.1 Candidatus Scatosoma sp.
GATGTTCGTTTGCCTGCAAACGGCGACAACGGAACTTGTCATATCCAAACGGATACAGGCGATATCAAAATCACCGTTCGATAAAATTTTATAAGCGCAATTTACCGCTCGTCAGGCACATCTTGACGGGCGGGTTACATACTATGTAGTATGAGAGAAATCTCAAATACACAAGAGGTATTGATATACTATGTACAATGTATGTAATTCCAACGTGAATACGCGTTGTGGTTGCGGCTGCAACACGTGCGGTGGCTTTTGGAACGGTTTTTGGAACACGAACACGCAAAGTATTTGCCGTGATTGTTGCGGTAATATTCGTATAAACCAAGCAAGATGCGGTTGTCAATCGGTCTACGGTCACAATACGTGCGCGCAAACTGCTACTACGTGGAACACGTGCGGTACGGCGCAAACGAACAACGGATGCGGAAGATGCCATAGCGATTTGTCGCAATACAGCGGCGATAGCTACTACGTGCGCCTGTATGCCTTAGGCAACACGCAAACGACGTCCACAGCGGGCGGTTGCGGCGGTGCGGGCTATAACGGTTGCGGAAACGGCTTTAACGGCTGTGGCAGAAGCAATGGCTGCGGTACGTGCTTTGGCTGTTGCAGAAATCGTTGTCCGTACACTTGGACGGTAGAAGACGCAACGGATGATACTTGAGATAAAGGCGGCGGAGAAATCCGCCGCTCGTTTGTTTTGAAAGATAAAAAATCGGGCATACTTATGCTATGGAAGGGTTGAAAAAGACGTACGAATTCGTTAAAGATAAATACGATTTGCTGTCGCTGAAAAAATATACGACGATAGCAGGCACGCTGGTGTTTTTTTTGATTATGTCTATCGTGCCGTTAAGCTTTTGGTTGACGCTTTTGTTGGGTAAAATGCCTATTGATTTAGACCGTATCTTTTCGTTGCCTGTATTCGAAGGTGTAAAGGATATGCTTTTTTACGTGCGTAACGAGGCGCAGTCCGCAACGGCAAGCGCATCTATCGTTCTGCTCGTTACAACGCTATATTCGTCTACTACACTCTTTTATCAAATGCGCAGAAGCGGGGAAATCATCTACGAATACAAACGCCCGAAAAAAGGATTAAAATTACGCTTGGGTGCGTTGCTGTTGTTGCTGATTGTCATGGCACTTGCGCTTGCGTACGCCGTTGCTTTGACGTTGGGTACGTTTTTGTTTTCGCGCATTATGCACGGCGCTTTGGAACGCATCGCCGAATACGCGCTGTTGCTCACGTTATCATTTGGGTTGGTGTTACTTTTAAATGCGTACATTTGTCCATATAAAACACCCTTGAAACGCTTTTTGCCCGGCACGATATTCACCGTAAGCGCTTGGGCGATTGCGGTAGTCGGTTTTTCCGTATATTTACGGTTGGGCAACGTAAGCAAGCTATACGGCGCGTTAAGCACGGTAATCGTGTTTTTGCTGTGGCTGTACGTGCTTATGATATGCTTTATCATAGGCGTTATTTTAAACAGTGAAAAAATTACGCTTTTACGAAAGAAACGGCATAAAAAACGCAAAGTGGCGCAAACTGTATGATATGAAAAAGATAACGATAAAAAGCGCCATTTGCGCAGGAATATTTGCAATCGTGCTTGCGTGTAGCTGTTGCGCCAATACAACGCTCAAAGATATCGCCAAACCGTATACCGGCGAATACGAATGTAAAATTGCCGTGCTTGGCGAAAAGGATTTGCTTTCTTCTTTTGAATATATCAACTTGGCTCTTGACGGCGACGGTACGTATACGCTCCGCTATAAAACTAAGCTAGGCAAAGCAGGCGAAGAAAAGGGCGAATACACCTACGACGCGGACAAGCAAACACTCAGCATTACGCAGGGCGAAAAAAGGGAACTCAAACGCGAAATTCCTATTATAAAAGGAAAAATTTTTTTGTCTATCCCCATCGGCGGTAGGCAATTAAGCGTGCAATTTGAGAAAAAATAAGCAAAAATAGCACAAAAATAAGCAAAACACGGGCAAAAAGCCCGTTTTCTCACTATATAAATAAATAATGAACAAATGTTCGCAATTGTATAAAAAACGCTTGCCATTTGGGAAATTTTGTGATACAATAGGTTATGCTATGAAAGAAACTGTGCTAACCCCCGACCAAGAAAATGCGAAAAACCTGCTTGCCGAATGGTTTTTTAATACCGACGACAGGGCGTTCGTGCTGTCGGGGTACGCAGGTACAGGCAAGACGTTTTTAATCGACTACGTGGTACGCGAAGTGTTAAAATTGAAAGTGGGCGTGGAAGCGGTGTTCGTTTCCCCTACGGGTAAGGCGGCGGCAAATCTGATTAAAAAGGGCACGCTTGCGGGCACGGTGCACAGCTTGATTTACGTACGCGAAGATGAGGAATTTGAAGTCAACGAGGACGGCGAAATTGTCAATCAACGGGAATTGCGTTTTGTCAAAAAGCCGAAAATCGACGAACGCATTCGCTTGATTGTGGTGGACGAAGCGTCCATGATCAACCAAACGGTGCTTGCCGATTTGTTAAGCTTTAATACCAAGTGCTTGTTTTGCGGCGACGGTGCGCAGCTGCCGCCCGTCAGCGGTACTTGTCCGCTCCTTGAAAACGCAAATTATACGATGACGCAAATCGTACGCCAAGCAGCGGACAATCCCATTATTCAGGTAGCGACGATGGCGCGGGAAGGCAAGCGTATTCCGCTTGGACGGTACGGCGATACCGTATGCGTAGTCAGCAAAAGCGCATTGCGCGGGGAAGAGCGAAAGCGCCTGTTTTTACGTGCGGATCAAATTATATGCGGGAGAAACCAAACGCGCAATGCCATCAATCAAGAAATGCGCGGTTATTACGGTATAAAGCCTACGCAAATTTTACCCGAAGACGGCGAAAAAGTGATATGTACGCTGAATAACTGGGAATGCGCGTTGGATAAGGAAGGGAAGTTTTTTTTGGTGAACGGCATTATCGGCAAGGCAGAAGGTGTGTTAGAGCAAATGGACGCACTTGCTACCATGTATTTTCAAGCGGATTTTGCCGATGAAAGCGTATGTGTTGCGTTTGATACAGGTGTGTTTGAAACGGGCGATTACAAGCATTTCTACGGCGATCGCGCCGTAACGCTTGCCAACGGTACGGTGGTGCACGAAGGCAATTTCGCGCTGTTGCATGCGCTCCGCACCGTCAAGGACGAGCCCATTTGCCGTTTTGAATTTGCCTATGCGGTAACCTGCCATAAAGCGCAGGGCTCGGAATTTGATTTCGTAATCGTATTCGACGAAAGCTGGGCGTTTGGGGAAGAGAGAAACAGGTGGTTGTATACGGCAATCACACGCGCGAAAGAAAAATTGCTTATTATCAGGTAAAAAACAATAAGGAAAAATTATGCCAAAGCAACTTGAAAAACATCAACAAATAGAACGCTCGATTATCACGACGTATCGGAAAAGCATTTGGTCTCCGTTCGTGCTGGCGGTGAAAAAGTACCAGCTTATTCAAGCGGGCGACAAAATTGCCGTATGCATTTCGGGCGGAAAGGACAGTATGCTGCTTGCCAAGCTGATGCAACAGCTGCAATCGCACAGCGAAGTGCCTTTCGAGCTGGTATTTTTGGTAATGGACCCCGGTTACAACCAAAGAAACCGTGAAAAAATCGAAGAAAATGCCAAGCTTATGCGTGTACCTATTACTATTTTTGAAAGCGATATTTTTGCGGCGAGCGAAGCGGCTTGCGGCGACAATCCCTGCTACTTGTGCGCAAGAATGCGCAGGGGGCATTTGTATGCGAAAGCAAAAGAACTTGGCTGTAATAAAATTGCGCTGGGACATCACAAGAGCGACGTAATTGAAACGACGGTGATGGGTATGCTGTACGGCGGACAGTTGCAAGGCATGTTGCCGCGTATTGCAAGCACTAACTTTGAGGGTATGGAGCTTATTCGTCCTTTGTATTGCGTGTTGGAAGAAGATATTTTGCGCTGGCAGGCGCATAACGAGCTTGATTTTATCGCTTGCGCATGTAAATTTACGCAAAAAACTGTCGGAGGCGACGAAGATACGTTTTCCGCGCGCCGCAGAGTAAAAGCGTTGATTGCGGAGCTGAAAAAGGAAAATGAAAACATAGAAAACAACGTATTCCAAAGCATACATAACGTACAGCTGGATACACTTGCGGAATACAAGCAAGACGGACAAAAACATTCGTTTTTGGAACGGTTTTCTAAAAAGTAACATATTGTTCGCAAACCGCGCATACGATAGAGTATGCAAGAAAATCATCAACATTCTATTTGTATCGAACAAAGGAAAAATATTACGGTAACGGGCGTGGAAAGTGTTTCGGCGTTTTCCGAAGTGAAAATCATTTTAATGCTTTTGCACGGGGATAAATTACAGGTAATCGGTTCGGGACTGAAGATAATAGGTTTTTCTAAAACGAATGGTACGTTTACGGCGGAAGGCACGGTTAGCGGAGTATCCTACGGCGGTAAATCGTTTGCGGCAAGATTGTTTAAATAAACGATGGATACGGCAAATCAATTTCTAATTTTTGCCTTATGCGTAGGCGTTGGCTATTGCGGCGGTGTAATTTACGAAATCTTTTGCTTTTTACGCGTATGCTTTGGCGTGCGTGAAAATAGGCACAAAAGAATAGGCGCAGTGCTGGATATTAGCTTTTTTTTGACGCTTACCGTGTGGGTGGTTTTTTGTTCATACGTGTTTACGTTTCCGTCTTTTCGGGTATATATGTGGACAGGATACCTGCTTGGCGGAATAATATATTTAAAAACTTTGCACAAAATTATTGCCTTTTTTGAAATTATGTGGTATAATAGCATAAAGAAACTGATAAATAAGGCAAGAAATCAGGAAAAAACTCTTATAAAAGAGGAGAAGAAAAGATGACAGAAGAAAAAATGAGAAAAGTGATAACAGCGTCCGTCGTTGCGGCGACCACGCTCGTTGTTTTTCTGCTTGCCGTGTTGGTATATCAGTGGATAACGCTTGGGGTGCTTAATAGCCGCAAGGCAAAGCTTGAAGCGGAAAACGAAGTTTTGATGGAGCAAATTGAAAAGGGTGGAGAAACCGCCGAATATTACGAATCGGTTATGGGCAAGGAATGGCTTGCTTTCCAAGAAGGGTTTATCCATAAGGGAGATTGATAAAAAATGAACAAATATGCCGTAATTGATATCGGCTCAAATTCCGTTCGCCTAATGTTTGTGGCGGACGGAAACGTTTTATATAAAGCAATAGAAACTACGCGCCTTGGCGAAGGGCTGGCAAATTGCACTACGCTGTTACCCCAAGCTATTGAACGCTCTGCAAAGGCGGTTGCTTGTTTTTATGCGCGCGCAAAGCAAGAAGGCGCGGAAAGCGTGTACGCATTTGCAACGGCGGCTGTGCGCACGGCGGAAAACGGTGCGGACTTTGTAGATGCAGTGCAAAAGCTTTGCGGGTTGCAGGTGGAAGTGGTATCTGGGGAAACGGAAGCAGAAATCGGTATTTTAGGTGCGCTTGGCTTTCAAGATGGCGCAGTGATTGATATCGGCGGTGCAAGTACGGAAATCGTCGTGCAAAAAGCAGGCGAAATGCTTTATAAAAAAAGCGTAAACATCGGTGTAGTGCGCCTTCGCGATGCGTGCGGTTTGGATAAGGATAAGCTGTATACCGCCGCGCAAGAAGCGGTGCGGCAATTTGGGGAAGTTCCCAAGGCAAAAACGTATGCAATCGGCGGTACGGCAACGGCGCTTGCTGCTTGGTATTTGGGGTTACAGGAATACGATGCGAACAAGGTAACAGGCACGGAAATTTCCTTACAAAGTATGCAAGAAATGGTGGACAGACTGCTTGCAATGTCCCCTGAGGAAATTTATGCGTCCTCGTGTATGCCCAAGGGCCGTGCGGACGTAATCGCAGGCGGCGCGGTATTGCTTTGCAAACTCATGCAAACGCTTGCAATTCAAAGCGTTACGGTGAGCGATAGGGATAATTTAGAAGGCTATGCAACCAAAAAGGGGTTGAAAATATGAGAAGAATTTGGACGAGGATATTTGCGTTTGCGGCGGCGGCGTTGTTGCTTGCCGCTACGCTCTTTTTGGGTTATATCAGCTGGGGAAAGAGCGCCCTGCAAGGCGTTGCCTTGTGCGTAGGCGTAATATGCTCGTTTTTCTTTGCTCCTATTTTACACGAGCTTGGACACGTAGTATTTGCACACGCGAACGGTATGCGTTGCGTGCTGGTGAAGTGTGCAATTTTTCGCTACACAAACGAAGGGAAAGGCAAATTGCGTTTTGCTTCGCCTTTTACACCTGATCAAACGCAGGTGTTTCCAAAGATGGGCGGTAATATGCAAAAACGCGCCAAAGCGTATACGATTGGCGGTTTGATCGTGCAGGGCAGTGGTCTTGTTGCCTTGTGCATTTTGGCTATCGTACTTTCCTGTATGGATAAAACGTCCTATTTTTTATGGGGCGTAGTACCATATACAGCGTATTTGTTTTTGATAAATGCCGTACCTTTGGAATATCCCAACGGTAAAACGGATATGCTTATTTACGCAGGGCTTTGCAAAGGGGAAGACGCGGAAAGAACTATGCTGTCCGCTATGCAAATCCAAGGGGAACTGTATGCAGGCAAAAGCTATGCGGAAATTGACGGAAAATGGTTTTTTGAAACTCCCCAGCTTGCGGAAGATGAGCCGCTTTTTGCCGTTATGCAGGATTTGCGCTATCGTTTTTATCTTGAAAAGGGCGATTTGGAACAGGCGAGCGATGCTATCAATCGTTTGGCGCAAGCAAGTCCGTATTTGAATGAACGCGAAATGCAAACGCTTACGGCGGAGCTTACGTATATGCACGTAATTAACGGGGATTTTGAGCGCGCTAACGAATGTGCGAAGCTGTGCGAAGAATACTTGCGCACGGAAACGGTAACGGCGAAACGCGTACTTGCGGCGTATAGTGCGGCGGCAGGAAAAACGGAAGAAGCAAAGGCTTTGCTTGCGCAGGCACACACGCTTTTGCACAGAAACTTTATTTTGGGACAGGACAAATTTGAGAAAATATTGTTAGAGAGAATAGAAAAATGAAATTAAACTTGATTATCGGTTGTGCGCTTACAACGCTTTTTTTGGTGGTCGTATTGCGGTACATATTAAAACACCGTGTAAACGCGCAAACTTGGAAATTACAAAAAATGAAAAATCCGATAGGAAGATGGTTTTTGTTCGGCGTGCGCCGTGCCGTTCCGCCTACGCTTTTTATTATGCATTTATTGCTTTCGGCAGGGATCGTTATTAACGTTACCTTAGGGATTATCGCACGGCAATTTGTATTATGGGGGCTTTTCCAAGCCATTCGCACAAGCAGCGTGCTTGTTTTAATCGCGGCGATTCTTATGATAGAACCTGCGCGAAATTTCCAAAATACCTAAAATTAAGCGTATAATCGGCTTAAAAAACACAGAAAAGTGCAATACTAAAAGAAAAATTCCGTATTCGTAAAGGATAGAATATATGAAAACGGCAAATCAAGCAAGCATACAAAATCACAGTAAACGACGGGCAGGAATACTCATGCCCGTTTCTTCGTTGCCGTCGGCATATGGGATCGGCACGCTTGGCGCGGGTGCGTACGCATTTATCGACTGGCTGAAAAAGGCTAATATGAAAATTTGGCAGGTGTTGCCGCTTTTACCTACGGGGTATGGCGACAGCCCCTATCAATCGTTTGCTTCCGACGCGCTCAATTATTATTTTATCGATTTTGCGCTGTTGGAACAGGACGGACTTTTGACGAAAGACGACTACGTAAACGTGAAATGGGGTGACGACGAGCGTCGTGTGGATTACGGTGCACAATTTACGCAAAAAACGCAAATTTTACGCAAAGCATTTGCCCGCTTTGATACGTCTGCGCCCGAATGGCAGGCATTTGTAACGGACGGGAAATATAAAGATTTTGCGGTGTTTATGTCCTTAAAACTGCGTTTTAATTACGCGCCTTGGGACGCTTGGGACGAGCCGTTGAAAAACGCGGAAGAAAAAGCTTTGCGAACACACGAAAAACAGTACGCCGATGAAATTGCGTTTTGGCAATTTACGCAATATATTTTCTTAAAACAGTGGCGCGCGTTGCGTGCGTACGCGAATGAAAACGGCGTAGAAATTATGGGGGATATGCCCATTTACGTGGCGTATGACAGCGTGGAAACGTGGAAGTACCGCGATAGATTGTTCGATTTAAATAAGGACGGTAACGTGGGCAAACGCGCAGGCGTACCGCCCGACGGATTTTGCGACGACGGACAGTTTTGGGGCAATCCCGTATACGACTGGAAAAAATTGAAAAAGGAAAAATATGCGTGGTGGAAAGATAGAATTTCGTATGCATTTTCCTTATTTGATATCGTCCGCATAGACCATTTCCGCGGTTTTGATAGATATTACGCTGTACCCGAAGGCGCGGCAACGGCAAGGGAAGGCGCGTGGTTGGATGGACCGAAAGCGGAGCTTTTCAAGGGCTTAAAGCGCGCGAAAATCGTTGCGGAGGATTTGGGAGTTATCGACGACGGCGTTAGAAAACTCTTAAAAGATACCGGCTATCCCGGCATGAAAGTGTTTGAATTTGCATTTAACGGCGATCCTGAAAACGAGTATTTGCCCTCGCAATACAATGAAAATTGCGTGGCGTATACGGGTACGCACGATAACCAAACGCTGGCAGGATTTATCGAAGAAATGTCCAAGGAAGAACGAAAGGCGTTTATCTTGCAATTAGAAGAAGAATGCTTACAGGCGGACGTGGCGTATATTCGCGAAAGCCTTGACGACGAATGCGAAAGCATCGTGCGA
>JAZQWZ010000130.1:0-3941 GCA_045632625.1 Candidatus Scatosoma sp.
CCTTTATAATGCGCGGACGTGTTCTTCGCCAAAATGGTGATGCCGCGTTCTTTTTCCAAATCGCCGCTGTCCATTACGCGGTCTTGCACCTGTTGATTTTCACGGAATACACCGCCCTGCGCCAACATTTCGTGGACGAGCGTCGTTTTGCCGTGGTCTACGTGCGCAATGATAGCAACGTTTCTTAAATCTTCTCTTAACACTTTACTTTCTCCTAAAACTTTCGTAATTTCTTTCGCTGTACTATTGTAATACTTTTTTTGCCGTTTAGCAAGGAAAATTGCCCCCTAAGGGGCAAATTTTTTTCTCTTTATTCGATTTCTTTCACGTTTTTGTTTTGATACCGCGTAAAACGAATGGTATATCCGTTGTCGTCGATAGGCTCCCCCTCGTCCACGCAAACAAAGTTTTCATCCTCGTCAAGGTTGGGGAAGAATACGCTAGCCCCGCCGACTGCTTCCACTTTTGTCACCAAAGCTTCGTGGCAGTACGGCAAAAGCGCCTTATAAATTTCGCCGCCGCCTATCACGTAAATTTTCTCGTTTTTGCGTTGTTTTAACAGGGAAAACAGCTCATCGTAATTATGCGCCACAACACATTCATCGCATACCTGCCCCTTTGTAAGCACAATATTCACTCTATTTTTTAAGGGTTTTTGGTTGGGAAACGAGCGCAGGGTATTTCCGCCCATTACAACGGTGTTTCCCATGGTAGTTTGGCGAAAAAATTTCATATCCAAGGGCAAAGAAAACATCATATCGTTGTCTTTACCTATCCCCCACTGCTTGTCCGCATGTACGATTGCATATATCATAATTTCACCTTAAATCGCCACGGGAATTTTGCTTTCCAGCGTTTCATATTCATAATCGACAAGCTGAAAACTATCCACCGTAAAATCGTAGAAATTCGTCACGTTGGGGTCAACGATAAGCTTAGGCGCTTTGTGTCTGGGCTTTGCAAGCACTTCTTTTACCAGCGGAATATGCCTATCGTAAATATGCGCGTCAGCAATTACGTGCACAAGCTCGCCCGCTTTCAAACCAGATACCTGCGCAAACATAATCAAAAGCACTGCATATTGCACAACGTTCCAGTTATTCGCCGTAAGCATATCGTTGGAGCGTTGGTGTAAAATACCGTTGAGCGTATCTCCCGTCACGTTAAACGTCATCGAATACGCGCAAGGATACAAATGCATTTCGTGCAGGTCTTGGAAATTGTAAATATTCGTCATGATACGACGGCTTGCAGGGTTATTTTTCAAATCGAACAATACGCGGTCTACTTGGTCAAACTCCCCTTCTTTGTATTTATGCTTCACGCCAAGCTGATAGCCGTACGCTTTGCCAATACTCCCTGTTTCATCCGCCCAGCTGTCCCAAATGTGCGAGTGCAAATCATGGATATTGTTGCTCTTTTTTTGCCAAATCCACAACAGTTCGTCCACGCACGATTTGAACGCCGTACGGCGAATGGTCAAAATGGGGAATTCTTCCTGCAAATTATAGCGGTTGACGATACAAAATTTCTTTACGGTATGCGCAGGCGTACCGTCTTCCCATTTGGGGCGCACGTCCAAATGCGTATCCCAAAAGCCGTTATCCATAATGTCTTGCATATTTTGCGCAAAAATTTCGTCTGCTCTGCTCATCGTCAAGCTCCTTTTATTCTTCTATTGTTTCAATCAAAAAACTCACGGGGCGAAATCCGTCGTTACAGGAAATCATCGCCGAATGCGGATTTTTCATCCAACCGTCGTAAAAATTGCCCCCGCCGTTTGCAAGCTCTTCCACGAACGGACGCATACTCTCCCAAGCGCTTTGACAAAGCCCATCGGGGCGTTGCGCATTTTCGCTGATAAACACCTGCCCTATTTGTATATCGCAAGCGTGCTCGATCGGATTTTCATAAAGATCGATTAAATCTTGATGCACCGCGCGTTTCAACGGGGTAATTTTACAAATTTTCACCATCCATACTCCTTGTTACTGATAAATATTATAACATACGCAAAAGTTTTCGTCAAATTATTTTTATAAAAAGTTGACAAATTACAAAAAAATGGTTATTATATAGGGGAACGAAAAATTTTAGTGTTAAGGAGATATCCAACTTATGAATAAGAAAACGGTAAAAGACGTTGATGTAAAAGGCAAAAAAGTGCTCGTTAGATGTGATTTTAACGTTCCCATGAAAGACGGCGTTATCACCGATGAAAACCGTATCATCGGCGCGTTGCCTACCATCAAATATTTGATGGAACAAGGTGCAAAAGTTGTGCTTTGCTCGCACATGGGCAAACCCCACAACGTTTTTGACGAAAAACTTGAACTCAACAAGAAAGAAAAAGCAAAAATTGCGGCATTGCCCGAAAATGAACAAGCAGCCGCTACGGCTGAGATGCTTGAAAAGGCAAAGAAAGACGTGAAAAAGCTTACGCTTGCTCCCGTTGCTGCAAGATTGAACGAACTTTTGGATAACAAAGTTACCTTCGCTACCGACGTTGTAGGCGAAGACGCAAAAGCAAAAGTTGCCGCTTGCAAAGAAGGCGAATGCGTACTTTTGGAAAACTTGCGCTTCCATAAGGGCGAAGAAAAGAAATTCCCCGAATTTATGCAAGCCCTTGCAAGCTATTGCGAAGTATACGTAAACGACGCATTCGGTACGGCGCACCGCTCCCACGCTTCCACGGCTGGTATCGTAGAAGAAGGCTTGGTAAAGACGGCGGCTTGCGGTTTCTTGATTGAAAAGGAACTTTCCGTAATGGCTGACACGCTTGAAAACCCCGAACATCCTTTCGTTGCTATTCTTGGCGGTGCAAAGGTTGCGGACAAGCTCAACGTAATTTCCAACTTGCTTGAAAAATGCGACACGCTTATCATCGGCGGCGGTATGGCTTACACGTTCTTGAAAGCGCAAGGCGGCAGCATCGGTACTTCGCTCGTTGACGACGAAAAAATCAGCTACTGCAACGAAATGCTTGAAAAAGCAGCAAAACTTGGCAAGAAAATTCTTCTTCCCGTAGACACCGTTGCCGCTTACGAATTCCCCAACCCTATCGACGCACCCATCCAAACGACGGTTGTGCCTTCCATGGCAATCCCTGCGGATATGATGGGCCTTGACATCGGTCCTAAAACCAAGAAATTGTTTGCTCAAGTAGTTGCAAACGCAAAATCGGTAATTTGGAACGGCCCCATGGGCGTATTTGAAAACCCCATCTTGGCTGAAGGCACGAAAGCAGTTGCGCAAGCACTTGCTGATGCATACGGCAAAGCAACCACCATCATCGGCGGCGGCGACAGCGCGGCGGCTGTACAAGTTTTGGGCTTTGCGGATAAGATGAGCCACATCTCCACGGGCGGCGGCGCTTCCCTTGAACTTTTTGAAGGTAAAGTGCTTCCCGGTATTGCGTGCTTGAACGACAACGAATAATTACAAAGGAAGAATTTGAATATGAGAAAACCTATTATCGCAGGCAACTGGAAAATGAACAACACCGCAAGCGAAGGCGTTGCACTCGTTAATGCAATCGCTCCGCTTGTGAAAGACGCAAACTGCGACGTAGTCGTATGCGTTCCCGCAATCGATATCCCCGCGGTTAGCCAAGCACTCCAAGGCACGAACATTAAGCTTGGCGCAGAAAACGTGCACTTTGCGGAAAAAGGCGCGTACACGGGCGAAATTTCCGCGGCTATGCTTTTGGAATACGGCGTAGAATACGTCATCATCGGCCACAGCGAACGCAGACAATATTTTGGCGAAACGGACGAAACGGTAAACAAGCGCACGCTTACAGCTATCAAAGCAGGCCTTACCCCTATCGTTTGTATCGGCGAATCCCTTGAAGAACGCGAAACGGGCAAGACGGAAGAAGTACTTGCAACGCAAATCAAAGAAGGCTTGAAAGATATCGAAGATATCAAAAAAATTGTTAT
>JAZQWZ010000131.1:0-12246 GCA_045632625.1 Candidatus Scatosoma sp.
TCGGCTACGATCCCGCCGCCAACGCCCGTACCCAGCGTAATCATAATTACGTTTTCCATATTTTTCGCACCGCCGAATTTCACTTCGCCAAGCGTAGCTACGTTCGCGTCGTTTGCAATCTTCACGGGCAATCCCGTCAACGCTTGCAATTTTTCACCGATGCGGAAATCCTTCCAGTTTAAGTTATTAGAAAAAATTACGTTGCCTTCTTTGCTGTCGATCATACCGGGCACACCCATACCGATACCCACTACGTCGCCAACGCTAACGCCTTGTTTTTTCAACAGCGAAAAGGTTAATTTCGCAATATTTTCCGCTACGCCGTCCGCACCCTTTTCACTTTCCGTGGGCGCTTTATCCATCACCAAAATAGTTCCTGCTCTATCTACGATACCGCCCTTGATAAACGTACCGCCAAGGTCAATGCCTACATATAATTTTTCGTTGTTCATAGTTATACTCCTTATTTCCGCCTTTCGCGGTTATATCCTATTTCAAAAATTGTTACAAATCAAACGCGATCGCCGTTACGTCGTCGCTAAATTTACCGCCGCAGAACACGCCAAGCGCCGTTTTCAATTTACCGATAAAATCTTCCGCACTGCGGCTTTGATGCAAAATACTCTCCGCGCGCATAATTCCAAACTGTTCGCCTTTGGCGTTGGTACATTCGGTTACACCGTCCGTCAATAACACCAACAAATCCCCCGTTTCAAAGGGCAAACTGCGTTCCGTGTACACGTAATCAGGCATCCAGTTAGATATAGGGGGCGCAGGGAATTCAATTTCATTGATACCGTCCGCAGTTTTTAGTAAAATAGGCGCATTATGCCCTGCCGATACGTAACGTATCTCTTTTTCGCGTTTATCAATTCCCACCGCAGCCACGGTAATATACGAACGCTCGTCTTGGTGCAGTTCGTTAAATTTTACGTTCAATCTTGACAACGCTTTCGCTAAATCGGGCTCTTTTCTATCCAACCCAGCTTTCACAAACGCTGAAAGCATACCCGCTGAAAGTCCTTTCCCCGACACGTCCGCAAGCACGCCGTAAATGCTGTCGCCGATGGAATACACGTCTGGCAAATCGCCGCCCACGCCCAAGCACGGTATATACATATATGCATACGGCACGCCGCCCATGCTTTTCCCTGCCGGCAACAAACGTTGTTGCATTTTTTGCGCAGAAAGTATTTCCCTTTCCATTTCCGTTTGATAGCTTGCGTCCGTCAAGCCCAAAAACCATTTGCCCTTTTCATCAATAGGCATTACGCGAATACGCACCGAAATGGTATCCGTTCTGTCCGCGCGTTTCACCGTCGTATTGAGTGTTTCCGTTTTTTCCGTGCCGTCCTTTATCGCCGCTTGCATAGCGCGATAAAACGCGCAATACCCACACGCGTCGTTTTGTCCGCACGCGTTTTGTTCTTGACAGCCAAGCGCCTTACTTAAAGCACCTTTGGCCTTTACAGTTTCTCCAAACGAACGCCGAAAAGCCGCGTTGGTAAAATGCACACGCAGCTTATTATCAAACACGAACACGCCTTGCGGCATGCGGTCTAAAATTTTCTTATACGTCGACGTTATCATACTGTCTATCCTTGCGTTTTTCTACTTTTCAACGCATACCTGTCCCTTTTATTTTATTTTTATCGGTAAAATTTTAAGCCACGGCGTACCGATATACAAAGATTTAAATTCTTGTAAATTTCCCCATCTAACTGTGCCGCGCACGGTTTTTCCGTCGTGATTTTCAGTGAATCGCAAAGGAAATGCAACTTGTGAGAATACTCCATTGCCTTACCGCGCATCAGCGTAACAAATGCCTTGACAATCGAGCCGACGCCGCCAAGGCAATCGACAAGCATTACGTCAAGCTTTCCGTCCGTAACATCCGCCACAGGACAAATTTGAATGCCGCCGCCAAAATACGAGCCATTACAAAACGCCACCAAAAGCGCGTCGCGCTCTTCTAAAACACCTTCGCTTTCCACGCGCACCTTGCAACCCTTAAACGTAAATAAGCTTTTAATCAAGCTCATCACGTATTTCATTTTACCCTTAAATCTACCCGTTTTACAACGTTCCAAAACGTCCACGTCAATACCGATTCCACCCACGTTCATACAGCGCACGTTATCCACTTGCAAAAAATCAATCGGTTGCGCTTCCGCTTGCAAAATCAATTCTGCCGCCTTTTCTACGTCGTTGGGAATACCCAACTTTTCCGCAAAATCGTTGCCCGTTCCGGCAGGAATTAATCCCAAATTGCAACTTTCGGGATCATGCAACCCGTTTAAAACTTCGTGCAAAGTGCCGTCGCCGCCGTGCGCAATGATATTTTTCGCGCCGTTTTTTGTTAACTCACGCGCAATTCTCGTTGCATCGCCAGGGCAAGCCGACACGTGCGTTTTCACCTGCTTACCCGCACCTAAGAATACTTGTTTCACGCGTTCCAAACTCTTTTTCGCTTTATCCTTTCCTGCCGCAGGGTTAGAAATAATATGATAAATTTCCATAACAGCACCGCCTTATCTTTGGTAATTCGTTAACGAAATATTTAAATAAATTTTTCCGCAACGCTTGTGTGTATTTGCCTTTTTTTTTAATATTTGTTATACTTATAAAGTACTATTTCACATTTTAAGGTGTCTTTTATGCGCGCATTGCTTCCCGAAAGTTTACTCCGCTTGGCGGATAACTGCCCGACTGCGTTATACGTAGTCGGCGGTAGCGTGCGCGATTTTTTAGCAAACCTAACACCTAAAACGGGAGTTTTTGATTTGGATATATGCGCTCCCCTAAACGCAGAAACGTTTGCTTGCGTTGCGTTGCAATGCGGTTTCACTGTTCGTTCCATTTTCAAAAATACGGGTACGGTAAAGCTCAAAGACGCACAAGGAGTGGAGCTGGAATATTCTTGTTTCCGTTCGGATAAATACGTACGCGGTATCCATGTCCCCGTTGAAACGCATTTTACGGACGATATAGCATTAGACGCGCGCAGGCGTGATTTTACCGCCAACGCCGTATATTATCATATTCAAACGCAAAGTTTCGTTGACCCACTTGGTGGCATTCCTGCCATTAAAGAAAAGCGTTTAACGACCGTTGCGCCCGCAAAAAAGGTATTTTCCGAAGACGGATTACGGCTAATGCGCCTTGCTCGCCAAGCCGCCATGCTTGGCTTTGTCCCCGATGAAGAATGTTTACAAGGAGCAAAAGAAAACGCGCAGCTTATTTGCGATATTTCGCCCGAACGTATTTATACAGAACTTATTTCCATCTTGCACGCTGACGAAAAATACGGTGTACAATACGGACAGTACACAGGCCTTACCCTGCTTTCGCAAACAGGCGTTTTAGATTATATCCTGCCCGAGCTTACCAAAGGCAGAAACCTTTTACAGCGCACCGATTTCCATAGCTACGACGTGTTGGAACATTCCTTGCGCGCCGTGCGTTACGCCGCCCCCAGTATTCGTCTTGCCGCACTTTTACACGACGTAGGCAAACCACTTTGTGCACAGCGCGACGGAAATTCCTTTGCGCACCCCGAAGAAGGTGCTACACTGACCAAACAAATTTTACAGCGTTTAAAAGCCCCCAAACAAACGATAGCGCAAACCGCGGAACTTGTCGCTTGGCATATGTATGATTTCAACTGTCAAACGAAAGAGAATAAACTGCGCCGCTTCTTTGTAGCGCATTATCCGCTTTTGCCCGATTTATTGCTTTTAAAACAGGCTGATTTTTCCGCCTGCAAGGACGATTTATCGCCTGCACCCACGTGCGTGCGTTGGCAAAACTTGTTGCAAACCTTGCGTAAAGAACGCGCGCCGCTTTGCTTAAAAGAGCTCGCGATAAGCGGTAACGATTTACACAAAGCCAACTGTCCGCCTGCTAAAATTTCGCAAGTGTTACAACAGCTTTTGTTGCACGCTGTATGCAACCCTGCCGACAACACAAAAAACCGCTTGTTAAAGCTTGCCAAAGCATATTTTTAGCAAACTCCCTTATACAGGTATGCAATCAATGCAATTTTAATACTTTCCCGATCGCTTTTTGCGGTCGGTTTTTTATGTGCTTTACGGCAGTTCCCAGCCCAAGCTTCTCTCTACCGCCCTATGCCATTTTTTTAATTTTTCTTCGCGTACGTCCGCTTGCATATTCGGCATATACGTCTTTTGCACCGTTTGTAACACCTGCACTTGTTCCAGCGTTTGCCAAATGCCCACCGTCAAACCGGCAAGCGTCGCCACACCAAGCGCCGTTGTTTCGTGCGTATCGGGTTTTATCAAATTCGTTTGCAAAATATCCGCTTGAAATTGCATCAAAAATGCATCGCGCGAAGCGCCGCCGTCTACTTTTAAGCTTTTTAGTTTTATCCCTGTATCCCGTTCCATCGCGCACACCAAATCCGCCGATTGATACGCAATGCTTTCCTGCGCCGCACGAATAATATGTTCGCGTTTCGTACCGCGCGTAATCCCAAAAATACTGCCACGCGCATACATATCCCAGTAGGGCGCACCGATCCCCGTAAAGGCTGGCACGATATACACGCCACCCGTATCTTCTACCTTTTGCGCGTAATATTCCGCGTCGCGGCTTTCCGCAAAAAAGCGCATTTCGTCGCGTAGCCATTGAATAATCGCGCCGCCGACAAACACACTGCCTTCCAAAGCATATTTGGGCTTATCGCCCTTACGCATCGCCGCTACGGTAACCAACAATCCGTTTTCGCTCACAGGTCGTTTTTCACCCGCGTGCATCAAAAGAAAACAGCCTGTGCCATACGTGTTTTTCGCTTCACCCGCTTCAAAGCAACCCTGTCCGAACAGAGCCGACTGTTGATCGCCTGCAACACCCGCAATCGGCACTTGCACACCGCTGACATTGGCATACCCAAACACTTCCCCCGATGAGCATACCTTAGGCAGCATACTCTTGGGCACGCGGAACAGTCGCAACAGCTCGTCATCCCACTCCATAGTATCGATATTAAACAGCATGGTACGCGAGGCATTCGTCACGTCGGTTGCGTGCACCTTACCGTCCGTCAATTTCCAAATCAGCCATGTATCCACGGTGCCGAACAACAGCTCGCCGCGCTCTGCTTTTTCTCTCGCACCATCCACGTTATCCAAAATCCACGCAATCTTGCTTGCGGAAAAATAAGAATCGGGAATTAAGCCCGTCTTTGCGCGGATACGATCGCCGTGTCCGTCTTTCACCAACGCGCTAATCTGCTCCGCCGTGCGACGGCATTGCCAAACGATTGCGTTATATACAGGCTTACCCGTGTTTTTATCCCAAACAATGGTGGTTTCGCGTTGGTTGGTAATCCCGATTGCCGCAATTTCCTGCGCGGAAACACCGCTTTTCGCCACCACTTCCATCATTACGCCATACTGACTCGACCAAATATCCATCGGGTCGTGCTCCACCCAACCCTCGCGCGGATAAATTTGCGGAAACTCACGCGAAAGAATATGGACGATGCGTCCCCTTTCGTCTACGAGCGCCACTCGTGACGAGGTTGTGCCTTGATCTAATGCCAGTATGTATTTCATCGCTTTCCCCTGTATTTACGCTTATACTTTTTCAATCAAGATACCGTCTTCAATCGACGTTTCGTAAAAGCTTGCCTTATAACCGATTTGCTTTTCGTATTCCGTGCCCACGTTTGCAATAAACGCTTCCACCGCCGTTTTCTTGACGATAGAAATAGTGCAACCGCCAAAGCCTGCGCCGATCATACGCGAACCCAAGCAGTCCGCCTGCGCACGCGCTAAGCCCGACAGCGTATCCAGCTCTTTGCCCGTTACTTCGTACAAATCACGCAAGCTGTAATGGCTTTGATTGAGCAATGCGCCAAGCGTTACCAAATCACCAGCCGTCAACGCGGCAACTGCCTTTTGCACACGGTCGCATTCCATTACTACGTGCTCAGCACGGTTACGAACGATCGGCGAAAGCAAATGCTTGACTTCGTCAAAATCCTGCGCGGATAATTGCGCCAAACAGTCGATAGTTTTTACCCTGCGAATAATTTGCAACGCCTCTTCCACTTCCCCGCGGCGTTCATTGTACTTGCTTTCCACCAAGTTGTGCGGTTTATTACAATTTGCCACAACCAAACAATATTCGCCAAGCTGTAAAGGTACGTATTCGTAAGCAAGCGTTGCGCAATCAAGCAAAACCGCATGGTCTTTCTTGCCCATTGCGGAGGCAAACTGATCCATAATACCACAATTTACGCCTGCATACTTATTCTCCGCGCGTTGCGCCAAAAGCGCCACTTGCACCTTATCGTACGCCACGCCAGCATATTCGTAAAGCGCCACTGCCGTTGCCACTTCAATCGCCGCCGACGAAGAAAGTCCGCTGCCAAAGGGCACGGTACAATCGTAATACAAATCACAACCAACAAGCTCCACGCCTGCTTGTTGCATAAAATACGCCACACCTGCTTGATAGTTGCCGATTTTTAAATCGCGGTAGTTCTCCAAATTGTCCAGCTTGATTTCCACAATTCCGTCAATGCCGCGGAATGCCATACGAATTGCGTTTGCATTCGTTTTTTTACCGTAAATATAGCAACGCAAATTGAGCGCGGCAGGAAAAACCTTACCCCCGCAATAATCCACGTGCTCACCGATTACGTTAATTCTGCCCGCGGCTGAAAAAATATCCTGCGGTTTTTGTGCAAAAAAGCTTTCAAATGCCGCGATTGCCGCTTGCTTATTTTTATTTTCCATATCTCTACTCTCCCATATGTGCTTTTCACATATAGTATAATTATACAACAACGCGCGCGTTTTGTCAAGGCGCGCGCGTGAAGAAAGTACATTTTTTTGCATTTTTTATTTTTATGGCTTTGTCACGGAAGATGGTTGATTTATGCAAAAAATACTTTTTGGCGGTTGATGAGAAAAATACAAGAAAGACAAGTATTTTGTGAGGGCGCATACCCCCAGCGGTCTGTAACCGAACAAAACCGTAGTATTTTGCAGTATTTTTCCATCAAAAATCAACCGAATGATGTTATAGAACCATTTTTATAAATTGTTAGAGAATAAACTTTTAAGCAAAAAATCTCCTTTTTTATAATTCAACGCATACCTGCCCGCATCGTTTTCATTTAAAGAAGAAAAAACCGCCCTATCGATAGGGCGGTTATTCTTTTTACTTATCGCTCGTCATTTTTTCAGCAACCCATCAAAGCGCTTGTACGTTCACCGCACGCAATTTTTCAGGGTTTTTCGGATCAGCTTCCGTTTCAAAAGTCACTTTTTGACCTTCTTTAAGACGTCTGTACCCTTCTGCGATAATCGCGGAGAAGTGTACAAAGATATCATCGCCACCTTCATCGTTGGCGATAAAGCCATACCCTTTTTCCGCATTGAACCACTTAACAGTCCCTTGCATCATCTTTTCCTCCTTAAAGTTTTGCCACCGACAAAACCGCGACTCGCAACCGAGCCAAACCTACACAACCGAGCGCGAAGAACCCGCGCGATTTTTATCCGTTCACAGTATAGTATAACATAATTTTTTTTTACATGCAATAATTTTCACACAATTTTCACACAAAAAATGTACTTTTTATATACTTTTTAGCTTTTTTTTGCCAAAATTTACTTTTTTCTAAGTTTACTTCATTTTTTACACATTTCCATTGACTTTTATAAAGCGTATGTGTTATACTTTTTTATGTGTCGCGTATGTATAAGTAGGCATCATCACGTGCTTGCACGTACTTTTAAGGAGCATATCATGGAATTTTGGGAAATTATCAAAGTAATTTTGCTTGGCCTCATCGAGGGTATCACCGAATGGTTACCTATATCCAGCACAGGACATATGTTGCTCTTTGATGCCGTACCTGCATTTTCTTTAAAAGCCAGCCAAGCCTTTAAGGAAATGTTTTTCGTCGTAATACAGCTCGGTGCAATCCTTGCCGTTGTCGTGTTGTTTTTTAAGCAACTTTTCCCTTGGAAAAAGCAAACGATTTCCACTGATAGCAAGGGGGAAATGCGAAAAATCGTTACCGATAAAGGCATTTTAAATTTGTGGGGCAAAGTGCTTGTAGCGTGTATCCCCGCAGGCATTATCGGTATATTGTTCGACGACTTTTTAGAAGCGCATTTACACACTCCGCTTGTCATTTCCTTAACACTGATTGCTTACGGCGTAGCGTTTATCCTTGTGGAAAACAAAAACAAAGGGAAACACTTACCCATAGAAACAACGGATACTATCACGTATAAACACGCGCTTCTTATCGGCGCATTCCAAGTGCTGTCGCTCATTCCTGGCACGTCACGTTCAGGTGCAACCATTTTAGGCGCGCTCCTTATCGGCATTCAACGCCCAGCAGGCGCGCAATTTACTTTCTTCTTGGCAATCCCCGTTATGGCAGGCGCAAGCGCCATTAAGTTTTTAAAATTCTTTATGGACGGTGCAGGTATGTCGGGAGCGGAAATCGGGTATCTTGCTATCGGCTGTATCGTGGCATTTGCCGTTTCCTTGCTCGCTATTAAGTTTTTAATGAACTTTGTGAAAAAGCACGATTTTAAAGTGTTCGGTTGGTACAGAATTGCACTGGGCGCAATCGTTATCGCAACACTCGTTATACCGCCCTTTTTTGCTTAAATACCATAGGCAGGTATGCGTTGAATAAAAAAAACAAGTGATAAATAAGAGAAAGAGGTACTATCTTTTATGTTCAATATTGAAGAAATTGATAAAAACTTTAAGGCAACTCCCATCACGCAAAAAGACGTGGTTTGGCACCGCGTACAACAAGAACCGTTTTCCTTGCATGGCATTTATTATCAAACGCCGCAAGTTGAAAATAGCCTTGGTTGCTTTATGCGCTTTCCAAAAGAAGTGGGCACAGCATGCAGCCCTAGCATCGAGTGGTTTTCCAGCGTTTGCACGGGCGGGCGTATCCGCTTTATGACCAACTCCCCCTACGTTGCTATCAAGTGCGTATTAGCGACGCAAGCACCCCACCGCAACTCAAACTTTTTAGCCACGCACGGTTTCGGTGTTTATGCAAACAACGTTTACCGCGGCTCGATTGCACAAGCGGACGTACTTTCCAAAGACTCCGTTGACGGCTTGTACGCTTTTGAAGGGGTTTGTGGCTTACCTACGCAATGCTTGGAAGAAATTTGCATCACAATGCCTTTATATAACAAGGTACGCGAACTGTACATAGGCTTGAAGGAAGGTTGCTCGTTACAAGCAGCAATGCCTTATAAGCATGAAAAACAAGTGGTGTTCTATGGTAGCTCGATTACGCAAGGCGGTTGCGCTTCGCACTCGGGCAACGAATATGAAACGCATCTTTCCCGTTGGTTAAACACCGATTTCGTCAACCTTGGCTGTTCGGGCAACGCAAAAGGCGAACAGGCGATGGCGGAATATATCGCAGGGCTTGACAACATGTCCGTTTTGGTTATGGATTATGATTATAACGCACCAAACGCAGCTCATTTGCAAGAAACACATTATCCGTTCTATGAAACGGTCCGTAAAAAGCACCCTAAACTTCCCATCATCTTTATCTCCAACGCAAATATCGAATACATCCGTGACGGCGAGGCACGCCGCGACGTGATTATTGCTTCCTATAAGAAAGCCAAGAAAAACGGCGACAAAAACGTTTGGTTTATCGACGGCAAAAAGATTTACGGTAAACATGGCGTGGGCGGCAGAGATTGCTGCACGGTAGATTGTACTCACCCTAACGACTTGGGTATGTACCGCATCGCGCAAGCCGTTTACCCCGTATTGAAGAAAGCATTAAAAAAGAGCAAGTAAGCAACTTGATCGCATACCTGCCCCTATCTTTTAATAAAAATTACAGCTCGCGAATAAGCATTCGCGGGCTGTTTTATTTCACTTTTTTATTCAACAACGTCTAAAATCAAAGGCTGATTTTTAGGTACAGTTTGCCCGATTTGCGTGCTTGCAAGCAAGCGTTTTTCCGCCGCGTCAAACGTTTCCTGTTTACTCGTGTACAACGTAGCAATCACGTCGCCTTTCTTCACAAAATCGCCTGTTTTTGCGCGCAAATAAATACCTGCGGTAGGGTCAATCACGTCTTCCTTCGTATTTCTGCCCGCGCCAAGCAACAAACTGGCAACGCCGTATCCTTCAGTGTCCACCCCTACTACGTAACCGCTTTCCGTTGCGTATACGTCTTTGACAAACGGTGCTTTCGGGAATTTATCAGGATTATATACATACGATTTATCCCCGCCCTGCGCTTGCACCATATTCGCAAGCATATTGAGTGCGCTGCCATCCGCAATCGCTTGTTTTGCCTGCCTTTCACACTCCGCATAATCACCCTTTTCTGCCAGCTGTAAAATATGCGCCGCCAACGCTACACAAAGCTCCGTTAAATCAGCTGGACCATTGCCTGACAGCGTTTGTATCGCTTCGACAACTTCCAGCCCGTTGCCGATTGCAAACCCAAGCGGTCTATCCATATCAGTAATCAGCGCGCGCATGCGCTTGCCTGCGCGTTTACCGATTTCCACCATCCACTGTGCAAGCTCGCGGCTCTTTTCCGCCGTTTTCATAAACGAACCGCTGCCCGTCTTTACGTCTAAAACGATACAATCATCGTCCGCCGCTAACTTTTTGCCCATAATGCTGGATACAATCAACGGCAAGCTGGAAACGGTAGCCGTTACGTCGCGCAACGCATACAACAATTTATCCGCAGGCGCAAGCTCTGCGTTTTGCCCTACGATCGCAATCCCGACTTCGTTAACGATTTTTTTAAATTTATCCATCGGTAGGTCGGTACAAAAACCGGGGAATGCTTCTAATTTATCAATCGTACCGCCCGTATGCCCTAAACCTCGTCCGCTCATTTTCGCTACTTTCACACCCAAACTCGCCACGATGGGCGCAACGACAAGGCTCGTTTTATCGCCCACGCCGCCCGTCGAATGCTTATCCACACGCAAGCCGTCGATTTCCGATAAATCCATGATATCCCCCGAATCGCGTACGGCAAACGTCAACGCCGTCGTTTCTTCCAAGTTCATACCTTGAAAATAAATCGCCATGCAAAGTGCCGCCGCTTGATAATCAGGAATTTTACCTTTCACGTACCCGTCGATAAACCACCGTATTTCCTGCTCGCTTAAAGCTCCGCCGTCGCGCTTTTTTTGGATAATATCGTACATTCTCATAGGAAATTTCTCCTTGTTTTTACAAAATACCCCATACAGGTATGCGACGAATATAAAAATCCGCCGTTTTATTGCAAATTGCTCTTATCAAAAGAAAGGGGCAATAATTGTGCAAGTGTATATACTTGTAAATGATCTTCCGTCCCTAAAATAACACGCAAATCCCCGTTGCAAAATTCCGCTAACGCCTGACGGCAAACACCGCACGGTGCGCAAAGCGGTTGCACTTCGTTGCCCTTTCCGCCTACGATAGCAATAGCGGTAAACTGCGTTTCTCCTTCGCTAACCGCCTTAAAAAGAGCCGTCCTTTCCGCGCAGTTGGTTACTGAATACGCAGCGTTTTCAACGTTACAGCCAAGGTACACCTTTCCGCTTTTGCCAAGCAACGCCGCCCCCACGCGGAACCCCGAATAGGGCGAATAGGATTTTTCTCTTGCCTGCAATGCATACTCTAAAAGTTGCAAATCACTCATTGCAAAATCTCCTTCAAAAATCCATTGCCGAAAATGTCGTCCGTAGGCAAATCAAACCATTGTAAAATCGTCGCGCCGATATCGGCAAAGCTTTCTCTCGTACCTAAGTTCACGCCCTGTTTCAACTTCTTGCCATAGGCAAGCATCGGCGTATATTCTCTCGAATGGTCGGTAGACGCAGTGGACGGATCACAGCCGTGGTCGGCGGTAATAATCAACAAATCGTCGTCACGCATTTGCGCCACAAAATCCGGCAAGCGCTTATCAAACGCACTCAAAGCGCGCGCATATCCTTCCACGTCATTTCTATGGCCATACACCATATCAAAATCCACCAAATTGATAAAACACAAACCATTGAAATTGCGTTGCACCATTTGCATCGCTTTATCCATTCCGTCTTCGTTACCACTGGTGGGATGGCTTTCTGTCAAGCCCTTCCCTGCAAAAATATCGTAAATTTTACCAACGGAAATTACGTCGTAACCATTCTTTTTTAAAACGTCCAACGCCGTAGTCGACGGGGGTACAAGCGAATAATCGTGTCT
>JAZQWZ010000132.1:0-3885 GCA_045632625.1 Candidatus Scatosoma sp.
GTTATCGTCATAGCTAAACGTCAACGCCTTCATTTTAAATTGCGGAAAACGCATAAATTGATTATACATATCTTTCTCCTTCTATCAAGCGCGCCCTTTTCTCTTATTCAAAAATCAAGCCACACCGACAACCCATAAAAAAACGGAGTAAACCAACCGCATGGCATTTACCTGCAATTTTATTTACTCCGCTTCATTTATCTATCTACATAAAGCACACCTGCGTTTTTCTATTAGTGGTTAAAACCGCTCTTTCTTGCTTCAAGATATTTATCGTAATACGGCAAATATTCCTTGGTGTTTTCAAGCAAACATTTGCCAAAAGCACTAAATTTTACATATACTATTATACCATGTTTTTTATTTTTTGCAAGAGAATAACATGAAAAAAATGAAATTTAAAAGGAAAAAATTCATATTTTTTATTCTTTCATATTCACGTCGTCGTTATATCCTTCATTCCCCGGGAACCATACGCCGTTTTCCCCATTATTATCGTTCCAGTAACCCGACTGATTTTTATACTTATACGGAATAACGAATACACATTCTCCTGCGCCGCGTTTGCGTGCTACAACGCAAATTTATTATTTTTTAATACAATCTATCCCCCGTGTGTAAATCTAAAACCGCCGTACCGCACTCGCCGAGCGCAACCTTCTTTTCACCGCAAGCAAGCTTAACGTGCGCCGTATCAACCCCCTTTGCATGCACGGCAATAAACCCGTTGCCCACGCAAACGACTTCGCCCTGCTCCGTATAGATATGCGCGCCTGCGCTTTTAAACAACTGCGTATAAAATTCTTTTTCGTAAGCAAATTCCGCGATATGCACCACGGGACAACGCTTTTGCTCGTGTATCTCGTACGATTTTTGCGGTGCAAAGCCATACAAGTTTTCCACGTTTTTATCGCTTGTTTTATCGTTTACAATCCAACCGTTACGGCGCATAAACACAACTGTTCTTCCACTACCCATCACGACGTTTTGGATATACTCGTATTCCGCCTTTCTCATATGTTCGCAATCGACAAACAGAACGCATTTATACTTGGATATGCGGGGAATAAAAAAAGGGGGCTTCTGCCCCTACTTTTCCCTCACCTGTTATTCCACCCCACCTGTCATTCTGGAGCGTAGCGATAGAATCTCCCTCACTCCAAAAAAAAGCACAACCTTATTGACATAATTTAAACATAAAAAAACGGTGTGCTTCCAAACGGAAACACACCGTAAAAATATTATTTTTAATTTTGGTATTAGCCCTTCAAGCCGCCTACCGTCATATTTTGCAAAATCAAGTTCAAGTTCGATGCGTAAATAACAACCATCGGCAACGCGGATACGATAGCGCATGCGAAGTAAACAGGACGTCCGCCTTCGAGAAGGTAGATTTCCTTGTTGATCAAATACATACCATAACCAAGCGTAGGATAGGAACGCAAATAAATCATCGAAATCGAATAGTTGTTCCAAATACCTACGGCAGCTGTAATTGCATTTGCCACGATAATCGGGAACACTTGCGGAACCATAATCTTGAACAAAATAAAGATATTCGATGCACCGTCAATCTTCGCCGCTTCCGAATAAGAGTTAGATACACCCTTAAACGTACCGTAGAAGATGATGAACGTAAAGTCGAATGCCGACAACCAGCCTATCCAAATCAAGAAGGGGTTATTAATCATGTTAAGTTTTACACGCAACATGTACGAAGCCGCACCCGAACCGATAATGGGAATCGTTTGCGAGAAGATAACCAACCAGTACAAGAAGTTGGAGCCAGGGAATCTAAATTTTGCCAATGCGTATGCAAAAAGGATACTGGATACCAATTCACAGAACGTGTTCACAACCATGATCCACAAGGTATTGCCAAGCAAATCGAGATATGTAAAGCCCAAACCTTCGTCGAACGCATTGAAAATACGGATATAGTTTTTAAGCTCAAAATTCTTAAGGCTAGGCAACGCCATAATCGATTCATCGTATTCAGCCGCCGTTTTAAACGTGTTCATCGCCGCAAAGAATACGGGATAGAAGTTAAATACAACGTTTGCGATAAACAATACCGAGAATGCAATAATCGTAATCTTCACACCCAAGGTGGAGTTTTTCATTCTTAAAGTCTTCATGCTTTACCCCCCTTAGTTTTCAATCGTATCGCAAAGGGATTCTAAACCCCATCTGCCGAAGATACAAATCGGGAAGGTGATGAACGTCAAAACCATACCGAATGCGGAAGGATAACCGTAGTTACCGCCGCCGGCAGCAAGACGTTCTTGCATGTAGAACATTTCAAACCCGATGGTTGAACAGTCAGGTTGCCCCGTACCGTTCGTGTAAAGGAATACGCCGCAGTCTGCGGTGAAGAATCCGGTCAGCTTAAATACCATGGTCGTGGTAATCGTTGGCCAAACTGCAGGAATAGCAATCGTGATAAATTGTCGCCAATACCCTGCACCGTCCAACTCAGCTGACTCTAACAGCTCGTCACCGATACGCGAATATGCACCCGTCATAATAGGGCTGTTACTTACGATGGACCCCATGAACATAATAACGACAAGCGAAGGGAATGCCGTTGCCGATTCGGCAAGCAAACCGTTACGCAAAATCGTTTTAGGCAGTTCAATGTCCATGTTTTGCAACAAGGTTACGATAGGCCCGTTATAGGAAAGCATCAATCTCATAACGATCGACCAAATAATGCTCCCCAAAAGGGAAGGCAAAATTTCGCTGATACGGTACAAGAAATGCCCTCTGATTTTACAGGTCAATACGTACACGGTCGTCAACCCGAGGGGATAACAAATCAAGTTCGAGAACCACCAAAGGAACAAGGAACGTCCTAAGGATTGCGACATGATAAACCCGTTATCACCGATTTGACCGTTAAACAACGATTCGAGCACGGCTTTAAAGTATACCGTTGTGAATGCACCGTTCTTATCCGTAAAGGAAAGCGTAATCGACGTATAGTTGGTATACAACCAAAATACGCAGAAATGCGCTACGGGGATTAAGCACAACAAATATGCGAAAAGGAAATCGCGCTTTTCAAAATCACTGTATAACTTAACTTTCTTTTTCTGAGCCACAGGAGCTGTGGGGACGTCTGCAACAACGTCCTCCACGCTCATGTCCATTTGTTGATTTTCGTTCATTATAAAATATCCTTACAATTTATAATTATTAACAAATTATTTTACAGTTTTATAACCAGGGATTTCCGCATAGGTATCAATACGATCAGCGCTTTGCGTCTTCCAACCTGCAAAACCATCTGCAATTGCCTTTTGTTCTTTTTCCAAAATGGTTTGTGCCAAATCTTTGTAAACCTGTACCGTATTAGCGGTATTCATGCCGCCCTCACCGTCGTAGATACTTTGAGAGTTTTGAAGTGCGATGTAGGCAGTAATGTGCGATGCTGCGTTGAAACCGTTTTGCGTTTTACCCATAGCAAATCTGTAACCAGTAGCTTGGTTTCTGTAACCCTTAGCGTAACCGCTCGTATAAATCTTGGATGCGTCTTTAACGAACGTGTAGCTGCTGTTCGTATTTTCGCTCGTCATGTATGCGGAGTTACCGTTTGCTTTTTCAGCAATCGTCTTAGCACCGTCGTCGCTAGCAATCATTCTCATGAACAATTTACAAATATCTACCTTAGGCGAACCCTTAGCGATTACCATTTGTTCGCCTGCCGTACGTATGGAGTATGCATAACGTGCTCTACGTACGTCAGCCATATCGTCTTCCGTTACTTGAACGCCCGTTGCATTCGTAACTTCCGTTGCGCATGCAGCAAGGTTGCCTGCCTTGGACAAATCGTCTACGCAAGCGATTGCTTTTCTAAGTGCCGTTTCAAGTTCAGCTTCCGTT
>JAZQWZ010000133.1:0-22476 GCA_045632625.1 Candidatus Scatosoma sp.
GTTGCCATTATTAAGGACGGTAAATTGATAAAAGCGGGTACCATGGACGAAGTGAAAGGGGATACCAGCTTGGAAAACGTATTCTTGGAAATCGCGGAAAAGGCAGGGGGCGAACATGTTTAAGGCGCTTATTAAAAAGCAGTTTTTACAAATGTTTTCTACCTTTTCCTTTGAAGGGAAAAAGCAGGCTAAGCGTTCGCCTTGGCTGCCTATTTTGTTGGGTGTGTTAATCGTATACGCTATTGGCATGGAAACGTGGCTGTTTTGGGATTTGAGTAAATCCATGTGCCAACCGCTAGTAATGGCGAATTTAAGCTGGCTGTATTTTGCCTTGATGACGACGATGGGCTTTTCCATTAGCTGTATGCTCGTTATCTTTATGGTAAAAGCGCAGGTGTACGATGCAAAAGACAATGAATTGCTCTTTTCTATGCCCATTCCGTCGTGGATGATTTTAATTTCCCGTATGGTAGGGCAATACCTGCTCACGCTGTTGCTTATCACCATCACTTGCGTGCCCGCAATGGTATGCTATTTTACGGTGGTTAGCGTAACCGCGTCGGCGGTGATCGGTTGCTTGTTGGTGCTTGCGGTGTTGCCGTTCGGCGTGTTGGCAATCGGCGGTTTGCTCGGTTGGTTGCTTACCGTGATTACGGCGCGTATACCTGCGAAGAACTTAGTAACCGTTATCGGCTTGCTTGCATTTATGGTGCTGTACGCTTTTGGGTATTCCAAATTGCAAGATGCGTTAAATTACGTGCTCATGCACGGTCAGCAGTTGGGCGAAACGATTAAGGGGGCATTGTATCCGTTCTGGCAATTAGGTCTTGCCGCAACGGGGAAAGGCGCGGCCATGCTTGTATTTACGGGTATTTTCCTTGGCGCGTTTGCGTTGGTGTATTGGTTGATTTCCGCCACCTTTATGTCTCTTGCAACCATGAAACGCGGGGACTTGCGCGCGAAATACAAAGAAAAAACGGCGAAAGCCCGTTCGCATTTTTTCGCGTTGTTCATCAAGGAAAGCAAGCGCTTTTTCGGCAACGCAATGATATTTTTCAACTGCGGTTTGGGCGGTGTAATCGCGCTCGTATTCGTGGGCTATATGTTGATTGACGGCAATATGCGCGCATCGATCAACGCTTGGAGCGGGGATAAACAAGAAATTGCCATGATTATCGCGCTGATTGCTTGCTTTATCGCTACCACCAACGTTATCACGGCTTCGTCCGTTTCCTTGGAAGGGGAAAGCTTGTGGGTATTGCGGTCTATGCCCGTGTCCACTTTGACGATTTTTAAGGCAAAAGTTGCTTTGCACGTTGTCGTAACGGCAGTGCCCCTTTGCATTAGTATGGCTTTGGTGGGGATTATCTTACACTTGGGTGTATGGGCAACGATTATGGCGATACTTTCGCTTGCCGTCGTAACCTTGCTTACGGCGCTTTCGGGGCTTGCGATTAACTTAAAACTTCCCAACTTAAAATGGACGAGTGAAATTGTCGCAGTGAAACAAAGCGTGTCCGTTTTGGTGGCTATGTTCGTTGGCTGGGCGATTGCCGGGCTTGTTTTGGGCGGTAATTTCCTGTTCGGTAAATTGTTTACAACCGCACCTGCCATGGTGTATTTAGCGTTTGCAATCGGTGTATTGGCGGCGGCAAGCGTAGTGCTTTGGCTGTGGCTGAAAAAACGCGGCGCGCAAATTTTTGAAAATTTAAACTAAAAAAGGCATTCATTTGCCACGATTTTATATGACTAACCAAGAAAAATATGGTAAAGGCGTGTAAATCGCTTGCAAAAAGTGTAAAAACAATGTATGATGTTGCTATCATAGAAATAAGCGCGGAACAAAAGCTTGGAACGCGAGGTTAAGGAGAAAAAGATATGTTGTTTAATTTATTAGCAGAAGGTCAACAAGATTTCACTTGGGTATTCTTGTTAATTTTGATAGGTGCTATGGTGGCGATGATGGTGTTTAGCCGTCGTTCCCAAAAGAAAAGACAGGAAGAACAAATGAAAACGCTTGATGCAATTAAGCCGGGCAACAAAGTAAAAACCATCGGCGGTATTTGCGGTGTGGTTGTAGAAATTTGCGAAGACGATAACACGTTCGTAATCGAAACAGGTACGGAAAAGAGCGGTAAATCGTATATCAAATTCGACAAACAAGCTGTTTACCAAACGGATGCAGTAGCGCCCGTAGCCGCTCCCGTTGCAGAAGTAAAGGAAGAAAAACAGCCCGAAGAAAACAAAGCGGAATAAACTAAGGTCTAAACAAAACCACCTTCGCATACGATAATGCGGAGGTGATTTTTTATGCAAAACGAACGAACGGGTAACGTATTTTTCCAAATCGCGAAAGGGGTGGGCTTGGCGTTGGCGTTTTCCTTTTTAGCAGTAATTATTTTTGCGAGTATCCGCACAGCGGTAACCATGCCCGATAAATGGGTGCGCCCCGTCAATCAAACGATCAAGGTGCTGTCCGTTGCGCTGGGTGCGTTTTTTTGCGTACGCGGCGAAAAGGGCTTGTTGCAGGGCTTGGGGATAGGCGCATTGTTTACGGCGCTTTCCTTTTTAAGCTTTTCCGCACTTGGCGGCACGTTTGGGTTGACTTGGCTAATTTTCGCCGAGTTGGGCTTGGCAATGCTGACCGGCGGTGTGTTTGGCGCGCTTGCGGTGAATATTAAACGCGATTGACGGTGAAAAAACAAAAAAACTGCTGTAAACCGCTTGCAATTTCATAAAAAGTGTATTATAATAGTAGCATAAATCCTAAAAATCACGGAGGACTATTATGATTAAGACCATCGCGAAACCCGCAGATAAGAAAGTAACCGCTTGCGGCGAATGCAGAAGCACGTGCCAATCGGCTTGCAAAACGAGCTGCACGGTAGGTAACCAATCCTGCGAAAGAATTACGCGCGAAGAAAAAATCGAACGCAAATAATCCTTCGACATAGTTGTCGAAACCGCAAAAGACGGCGCGAACATTTTCCGCGCCTTTTTTTGCCGCGTGCGCTCGCGTGTGCGTAACGCGCGCACGTGAACACGCAAAAGCAAAAGAAACTTGGAACGAAACTTTATGATACACGTATTTAATTACAGAGATAAAAACTATATTTACGACGTAGGCAGCGGTGCTTTGCATGAATGTGACAAGCCCACTGCCGATTATTTGAAAGCAAAACACGAGGGTGCGGATATCGATATCACGTACCTTACTGACGAACAAATTGCAGAAGTACTTGCCGATACGAAAGCGTTGCAAGAACAAGGCTTGCTTTTTAAGGACGAAGTGAAAGCGTATCCTATGAAATCGAGCGAAATCAAGGCGCTTTGTATTCACATTTGCCACGATTGTAACTTCCGTTGCCGGTATTGCTTTGCGGACGAAGGCGCGTACCATTCTAAACGCGAAAGTATGTCCTTGGAAACGGCGAAAGCAGCGGTGGACTTTTTGATTGCCAACAGCGGGCATAGAAAGGTGCTGGAAATGGACTTTTTCGGCGGTGAACCGCTGATGAATTTGGACGTTTTAAAGCAAACGGTGTACTATGCCAAGGAACAGGGGGCAAAAGCCGGTAAAAAATTCCTGTTCACAACGACGACTAACGCGCTTTTGTTGAACGATGAAACGATTGCGTTCTTCAACGAAGAAATGGAAAACGTAGTGCTTTCGTTGGACGGCAGAAAGGAAGTGCACGACGCTATCCGTAAATCTATCAACGGCAAGGGCACGTTTGATTTGATTATTGATAAAATCAAAAAATTTATTTCCTTGCGCGGCAACAAGAGTTATTACGTGCGCGGTACGTTCACAGCGAAAAATTTGGATTTTTCCAAGGACGTTTTGTTTATTGCCGACCAAGGCGTAGACAGTATTTCCATGGAACCCGTAGTGACGGAAATTCCCGATTTGCAAATCAGGGACGAGCATTTGCCGGAAATTGAAAAGGAATACGAAACGCTTTGCGAGGCGTATTTACAGCGCCACAACGAAGGCAAAGGGTTCAACTTCTTCCATTTTAATATCGATTTGGAAGGCGGGCCTTGTCTTTCCAAGCGCGTTTCCGCGTGCGGTGCAGGCAATGAGTATTTCTCGGTAACCCCCAACGGTGATTTGTATCCCTGCCATCAATTTGCAGGTGATAGCAATTTTAAAATGGGCAGCGTGAGCGAGGGCATTACCCGTCCCGAACTCCGTGAAAAGTTTAAAAATTCCTGTTTGTTTACGAGAAAGAAATGCGAAAATTGCTTTGCAAAATTCATTTGCTCGGGCGGTTGCAGCGCAAACAATTACCATTTCAACGGCGACATCGACGAGCCTTACGAAACTACCTGTGCAATGATGAAAAAGCGCGTGGAATGCGCGATGCACATCTTGGCGGAAAAGAAACTGAAAAGCGAATAAATTGCCAAAAAGTACCGTTATTTATAAATAAAATAACGAAAACGCAAAAAATAAGTCAAAAAATTGTTTATCCGCGTTATTTAAGCTTGACTGCGCGGTGTAAAACGGTTATAATAAAAAAGTATTATTGCAATGGGGGCAATCCCCGAAACACATTAGGAGGCACCAAATGGGCAAGAAGAAATCGGTGGTACTTATGACTTTACTTACCATCGTAATCGCTGTGTTATGCTTTATCACCGCGTTCCCCAGCTTTGTTATCCCCGGTACGGCAAAGAAGTGGAATCCCGCAGTGAAACAGTATGATCTCAGCACAGATCTTGGCGGCGGCTATTACGTGTATTACTATCCGGAAGGAGTAATCCCCGCAAGCGAACACGAGAGTGATCTCGCAGCGCTTACGGAAGCAGTAGCGTCCGCGGAAGCAGGCGAAGAGCAAGAAGAGGCACAAAACGAGTTGGACGAGTATACGAACGCTTATGCGCAAGTAGCTGGTTCTAACTTATGGTTTAGCACGGACGATGCATTGAATATCGTTGTTGCGGAAAGAGATGAGGAAGGAAACATAGTTTCTGCGACGATAACGCCTAACTTCCAAACGGTATTCGACAACGCTGTACAAGCTATCACTAGCCGTTATCAAGCAAAAGCATATTCTGATTACCGTGTTGCGGTAGTGGACGGCTATGCAATCCGCGTAGAACTTCCCAGATCGGAAAATACCGAAAAGGCAAGCGCTGTATTGACGTCGTTTGCAAAAACGGGCGCGTTCTCTTTGCAAAAGAATGGAGAAGTGATTGACGAATTGAAAGATTCGGACGCAAGCGCAAGCGATTTGATTAAGAAAATGTCCGTAAAGACCATGAATATGGGTAGAGTGGCGTATTTGGAAATTCAATTTACCAAAGCAGGCAAAGAAATGCTTGACGGTATCAAGGATAGCTTGGCGCTTTCTACCGACGCACAAAATTCGAACGGTTCTACGGTGGTAACGCTGGATATTATGAACGGCGAAGAAAAAATCGCAAGTATTTATAAAGACAATATTATGCACAACAACACCGTGCGTATTTTGCCTGTAGACGGCATCAATAAGGACTACGTGCAAACGTTTGAAATTTTGATGGAATCTATGCTTGCAGACGGCGAATTTGATATTACGTTTGAGCTTGGTGCAGTTAGAACGTTTGCGCCTTTATATAGCGAAAACGTATTGACGCTTTTGTATATCGCGCTTGGCGTGGCAATCCTTGCAATGCTCGTGCTTCCTATTGTGAAGATGGGTAGATTTGGCGGCGTAAGTGCATACGCAACGTTGTCGTATTTGATCGTAACGGCGCTTTGCTTTGCGTTCATTACGGGTGGTGTGTTTGAAGTTTCGCTTGGTACGGTTTTGATTTTCCTTGCTGGTTTGGCGCTTGTAAACGTAATGCAATATCATATTTATAGAGCGATTAAAGCGGAATTCAATGCAGGTAAAACGGTGGAATCTTCCGTAAAAGGCGGCTACAAGAAAACGCTTTGGACGGTTGTGGATGTGTACGTGTTGGCAGCACTTGTAGCATTTGAATTGCTTATCGGTGCGGCAGGCGTATATACGTTTGCGCTTCAAGCAATCATTTGTGTAGTAACGGCGGCGTTTATCAACTTGTTGTGGGCGCGTTTCATTAACTTCACCTATCTTTCTGCTAGCAAGAATAAGTATAAATATTTCCGCTTTGTAAGGGAGGACGACGAAGATGATGAATAAGCTTTTAACCAAAACGACGAAAAAGCTGACGTTGTTGTGCCTTGTAATGGTGGTAATCGTTGCGCTTGCAACGGTATTTACGGCAATCTTCGGTGTAAACACGGCAACGCGTATGAACGACCAAACGACGGTTACCGTAAAAATGAGCGCGTTTTATTATCGCGATGAAACCAAACGCGAAGCAGTGGAAAAGGTTTGTGAAAACGCTTTTAAGGACTTGGACGTAAAATACGTATACGAAAGCCAAATGAGCGGCGACGATTGCGAACTTATGTACGTGTTCGATAAAGACGCAAATGTGGAAACGGCAAAAGAAGCGTTGAAAACGGCGTTTGCGGCAAAAAATCAAGACGGTACGCTTGTTTACGACGGTGCGTTTATTACGGTAGAGTCCGCGAAAGAAACGGTGCAAACGGTAATTGCTCCTGCAACGATTGTTCGCACGGCTGTGGCTGTTGTAGCCTTTGCGGTGCTTGCGTTTGTGTATACGTGGATTCGCCGCGGATTGTGGAATGCAATTACGACGGCGGCAGGTATCGCGGCAACGGCAATTATGACGGTTGCGCTTATCTTGCTTGTGCGTATTCCCGTAACGGCTACGGTATTGTATGCTTGCGTAGTAGCGCCCTTGTTTGCGGCTGTGTTTGCTATCCTTGGTGTAAACAACCTTGTGGCAGACGAATCGGCTGACAGCGTAGAAGAAAAAATCGTAAACGCGGTAGCGGTAAAAGAAACGCTTGCAACCGTAGCGGTTTTGGGCGGCGCGCTCGTGTTGGTTGGCGCGATTGCTACTTGGGCAGTGCGTTGGTTTGCGCTTTGCTCTCTGATCGGCTTGTTAGTCAGCGCAGCGGTTGTGCTTTTCGTGGTGCCTGCATTGCAATTACCCCTGCTTGATAAACAAGCAAAATTAGCGGCTGAACGTAATAAATCTGGTTACGTGGGCGCTAAGAAAGCAAACGAAGAAATCGCTGACTAAGTAAGCGATTGTGCAAAAAATAAATAAACAGTGGGCGGGGGTGGCATTTTGCCATGTACCCCGCCGTTTATTTTATTCCATAGCAAACGATGCACCGTTTGGAACATCGTTTTTGGTAATAGGAAATATTTTTTAAGGAATTCTAATGAAAAAACTCGTTTCGGCTTATAGCTTTACTGCAGAACAACTTCATATCATTTCGCAGCTTGCTATGGCAACGGGTTTGACGGAGCAAACGCTGCGTATCTTATATGCGCGCGGCATAGATACTGAGCAGAAAATCCGTCAATTTATGCGCGCTTCCAAGGATAATTTTCTTTCACCCTTCCTAATGAAAGGTATGAAAGAGGCGGTGGAAATGATTACCCAAGCCCGCGACGAAGGAAAAACGGTGGCGGTGTTTGGCGATTACGATGCGGATGGGATTTGTGCAAGTACTATTATGTATCATGCGTTGCGCGCATTCGGTATCGACGCGCACGTGTATATTCCCGAACGTACGGACGGGTACGGGCTTTCTATCGATTTTATCGACCGCATTTTCGAGGAATGCAACCCCGAATTGTTTATAACGGTGGACTGCGGTATTTCCAACGCCAAAGAAGCGCAATATATTTACGAGCTTGGTTCGGATGTAATCGTTACCGACCATCACGAACTTCCCGAAATTTTGCCCGATTGTGTAGTGATTAACCCGAAATTACAAGATGATTATCCTTATGATAATCTTTGCGGTGCAGGCGTTGCCTTTAAGGTGGCGTGCGCGTTGCTTGGCGAAAAGGCGTATGCGTATTTGGATTTTGCGGCGCTTGCTACCGTGGCGGACAGCGTACCGCTCGTAGGCGAAAACCGCGATATCGTTACGGAAGGCCTGGCGCTCATGAATAAGCATTTGCGTCCTTGTTTTGCCGGTTTAATCGGAAAAACGTATGATGGAATTACGGCGCAAACACTTGCCTTTACACTTGCGCCCCGTATTAATGCGGCAGGGCGAATGGGCGACGCTATGGCGGCTTTTCAGCTTTTCACGGTGGAAAAAGATGCCGATATTTATGATTTATGCGTTAAGTTATGCGCATATAACGGCGAAAGACAAAAATGTTGCGATGAATTATATGCTTCGGCAAAACGCAAGCTGTTGGAAAAGGGAGCGTACGGTAACGTAATTATGCTTTCTGACGAAAGCTGGAACGCTGGGTTTATCGGTATCGTTGCGGCGCGTATTTCCGAAGAATACAACCGTCCCACACTCTTGTTCGTGCATAACGGCGATATGCTCAAAGGCAGTGCGCGCAGTATCGACTGCATCAATATTTTCACGGCGTTGAAAAACTGTTCGCAGTATATCGAAGAATTTGGCGGACACGCGCAAGCGGCGGGCGTCAACGTTCGTCAGGACAATTTCGACGCGTTAGAAAGAGCGTTGAACGAAGAAATCGGCAATACGTACAGCCGTGAAGATTTTGAACAAACGATTGCCATCAGCGCGGAAATTACCGAGCCGGTGTCGGAAAAATTCGCCAAAGAGCTTATGGCGCTTGAACCGTACGGCGTTGGCAATAGACGACCGCTTTTTAGTATTTCGATGGGGGCATGTACGGCGCGAACGCTGAAAAACGGTTCTCCGCACTTGTCCATAAAAAATGATTATATCGAGCTTACCTATTTTTCGGGGGCGAAAAATTTACAAATCATTCAAAGCGACGTGCGCAAACAAATGGTATTTGAAATTACCGTGTCGCGCTTTAAAAATAAAGAATACGTCAAAGGGCTTGTGCGTGATTTGTTGTACGATGGCAGGACGGGCAGAAAAACATCCGAACGCATTTTTTCAAATATGATGCAACGTTTGTCGTTGCCGTCGGTGCCGTTTGCGTGCGAGGAAAAAACGACGGCACAGGTACAGGAAATTATCGCGGAAAAGCGTAAACAATGCGCCTATGGGCTTTGCTTGATTGCATCGGATAGACGGACGCTTAGATTTTATCAGGAGTTGGAAGCATTTAACTGTGATTTGTTTTATCCTTCGTCGAGAGACGTTTCCAACGCTTTGATTGTATCACCTGCACCCGACGCGGACTTATCGGGGTTTAAAGATTTTATTTTCTTGGACACTCCTTCCGATTTTCATTTGCCATTCTTGCGTGATAAAAACGCGCTTGTCAATGGCGATATATGTGGCTACAAGATGTTGGAAAGCTTGAATACTTCGCGGGCGTATATGTTAGATATTTTTGCGTTGTTGCGCAGAGAGGTGAATTCGTTATATGGCAACAACGTAGAAGAAATTGCCGCGCTTATGGACGGTTTTGGCTTTTCGCCCATGCAGTTGATTTTTGCCTTGACTGTATTTGGGCAGCTTGGTTTGGTGGCGTTTATCGACGGCAAATTGACGATATACCGCGGTGTAAAAACGGAATTGACCGATTCGTCGGTATATAATAAGGTTTGTGCATTGCAAAACGCGGAAGACGCGTAAAGTGAAGAAAGCGAAAGAAGAACGATTGAGGTAGATATGCAAACGACGCTTAGCAAAATTCAAGATTTATACGCGCTCGCGGATGAGGAAATGCTTGTTCGCGCGTATAACTATGCCGAAAATGCGCACAGCGGTCAAAAACGCGCCAGCGGCGAACCGTATTTTATTCATCCCTGCGCAGTAGCGGAAATTTTGATGGATTTGGGGTTGGATGCGGCAACGGTAGCGGCGGCGCTTTTGCACGACGTAATTGAAGATACGCCTGCTACGGCGGAAGATATTAACCGAGAATTCGGCGAAGAAGTATTAGGGCTGGTTAGCGGCGTTACCAAGCTGGAAAAAATTGAATTCAAATCGCAAGAGGATGCGGATGCGGAAAACTTCCGTAAAATTTTCGTTGCAATGGCGAAGGACGTGCGCGTTATCATCATCAAGCTTGCGGATAGATTGCATAATATGCGTTCGCTTAACTTCCTTTCGCATGAACGCCAACAACGTATGGCAAGCGAAACGCTGGATATTTATGCGCCGCTTGCAGGGCGTTTGGGTATTTCGCAAATTAAGTGTGAATTAGAAGATTTGTGCTTGAAATATCTTGATCCCGAAGCTTACGAAGACCTTGTGTATAGCATAAGAGAGCGTCTTTCCGAACGCAAAGAATTTGTCAGCCGTATCGTGGACGAAATCAAAACGTTGATGCAATCAGGCGGCGTGGAAGGCGAAGTATTCGGCAGACCTAAGCATTTCTATTCCATCTATAAAAAGATGTAAAACAAGGGCAAAACGCTTGACCAAATTTATGATTTGACGGCAGTGCGCGTAATCGTTTCCGACGTGCGTGCTTGCTATACCGTGCTTGGGGAAATCCACGAAAAATGGAAGCCTATCCCCGGCAGAATTAAGGATTATATTGCAACGCCTAAGCCTAATAAGTATCAATCGTTGCATACGACGGTTATGACCAGCTATGGGCAGCCATTTGAAATTCAAATTCGTACCGAAGAAATGCACAAAATTGCAGAATTCGGTATTGCGGCGCACTGGAAATATAAAGAAGGCAAAACGGAAGAAACCACCAACAACTTTGAAAAGCGCTTAACGTGGCTGAGAGAAGTTATGGAATGGGAAGGCGATTTGAAAGACTCGCGTGAGTTTATCGACGCCTTGAAGGTGGAGCTGTACAGCCACGAATTGTTGGTGTTTACACCGCGCGGCAAGGTTATTTCCCTGCCTCCCGAAGCCACACCCATTGACTTTGCCTACGCCATTCACTCGGAAGTCGGTAACCGTTGTACGGGCGCGCGCGTCAATTCCAAAATAGTGCCTTTGACTACCACTTTGCAGGTAGGGGACGTGGTGGAAATTATCACTTCGCCCAACTCCAAAGGCCCTTCGCGTGACTGGTTGAAATTTATCAAATCGTCCAGTGCGAAAGCGAAGATTAAGCAATTTTACAAAAACGAACTCAAAGACGAAAACATTCGCGTTGGGCAAATGAAGCTGGACGAAGAAGCGAAAAAGCGCGGCTTTACGCTGTCCACCTTGCTTACTCCTGAAAGCTTTAAACGGCTTTCCGAACGCTTCTCCTTTGGGGAAACGGATGAATTGTTTGCGGCGGTGGGCTATGGCTCTATCTCCGTCAATCAAATTATATTCAAGCTGATTGATTTTTACCGCAAGGAAAAACCGATGGCGTTTGAGGTGCATGCAGGCAACGTTAGCAAAAACCCCGGCGGCATCCTCGTCAATGGACAAGCCGGTATGCTGGTGCGCTTTGCGGGCTGTTGTTCGCCTGTGCCTGGCGATAAGGTTGTAGGGTACACGTCGCGCGGCCGCGGTGTGGTGATCCACCGCCATGATTGCCCGAATGTAAAAGGTGTGGAACAAAGCCGATTGCTTTCCGCAGAGTGGCAGGTAGCGCCCGGCACGAAACAACGCTACAACGCCAACATTTCCATTCGTGCAACCGAGCAGGGCGCGGCGCTTTCCGTGCTTTCGTCGGTAGTGAGCGAATTGAAGCTGTCCATCACGGCTGTCAACGGCAGAATTGATAAAAATCACGACGCTATTTTGGAAGCGTCCATTTCCCTTACCGATATTGCCGAAGTGGACATGCTTATCAAAAAAATGCAGGCGGATAAGCGGATTTACGAAGTGCATCGTATCACTTCTTTGTCCTAAAACGTGTATATGCGTCGCAATACGGCGTTAACCTTGCGTTTTCCCTTGCTCGTTTACACACAAGTAAACTCCCGTCGGGAAATCCGCGGTTGCCTTGTCTTGCTCGCATCTCCACGTTTTAACGTATATCAGGCATCGCTCCCCGTCGCACGGGGTCCCGTCGGGTGCAACCCGATGTTTGCGGCAAACTGCCGCACTCTCCACGTTTTAACGTATATCAGGCACCGCTCCCCGTCGCACGGGGTCCCTGCGGATAAAACCCGCATTTTGCGCGAAACTACAACCCTTCTCCACGTTTTAACGTGGAACAGGCAAAGGAAAAATCTATGCAAATCATTAAAATCTCACCGCGCGGCTTTGGTGCGAATACCTACGTGCTTACGCAGGATAATCAAACGGCAATCGTAATCGACCCATCGCAACCGCGCGTGGAAAGCGAGCTGATTAAGCTGGGCTTAAAAGCGGAATACGTGTTGCTTACGCATTGCCATTTCGACCACGTAGGCGGTGTGGCGGCGTTGCAGCAATCGGGTGCAAAAGTTTTATGCGGGGAACAAGAAAAACCGCTTGTGGGCACGCATGCCGACCTTTTCGATGTGTTCGGCGCGCCGAGAACACCGTATAAAATCGATCAAACACTTGCAGATAACGAAGAGCAAACGCTGTGCGGTTTGCAGGTAAAAACCTTGCATACACCGGGGCATACGCAAGGCAGTGTTTGCTATCTTATCACGGAAAACGACGGGGGCAGGTATTTGTTTACGGGCGATACACTCTTTTGTCAAAGCATCGGCAGAACAGATTTTCCCACGGGTAATTTGTCGCTTTTACAAGACAGTTTGCGCCGTTTGATTGCGCTGGATAATATGCCTGTTTATGCAGGCCACAACGAACAAACCACGCTTGCCGATGAAAAGAAATACAATCCGTTTTTAGCGGATTTATAAGGATATACTATGCTCATCAACGCTTGCGCGCTTACCAGTAATTGCGCCTTTTTGGAAAACGAAATATTAGACGTAGCACGGCTTTTTAAAAACCGTCCCGCGCAAATCACGCACGCCTTTCATCACGAAAACGGCGTGTTTTATAACGCTTTTCAAATAGATGGCAAGGAATATTCCTTTTCCGATAAAGCAACGGCGGAAAACGAGCTGATTTTAAAACGCTTGGAACGCCGTTTCGCGAAATTGCATTTGTATGAAATTTTAAGCGACTTGTATCAAGAAAAAATGCCTTGGGGGGCGTTGACGGGCATTCGTCCAACCAAACTGGCGTATAGCGAATTAGAGCGCGGACACGATTATAAAACGCTTTTTCAAAGCATGTACGTGCAGGAAGAAAATATCCGCTTGGTAGAAGATATTTTGTCGGCGCAAAAGGGTATTTATCAAAAGCAGGACGGCAACACCGATTTATTCGTTTCTCTGCCGTTTTGTCCCACCAAATGCGCCTATTGTTCCTTTATCACTGCGCCCATTGAAAAAACGCGTCACTTCGTACCTGCCTATCTCGAATGTTTAAAAAAAGAGCTTATTTGTGCACAGGAAAGCGTGAAAAAGCTACGCAGTGTCTATATCGGCGGGGGTACACCGTTCGCGTTGGAAACGCAAGAGTTAAAACAAGTTTTGCAGGCGGTTGCGCCCATTATAGAGAAATACGGAACAGGCGTGGAATACACAGTGGAAGCAGGCCGTCCCGACGTATTTACGGAAGATAAGCTCGCGCTGTTAAAGACGTATAACGTAAACAGAATATGTATCAATCCGCAAACGTTTTCTAACCAAACCTTGCAAAAAATCGGCAGAAAGCACACGGTGGAAGATTTTTACAAAGCGTATGCGCTCAGTGAAAAATACGGTTTTACCGTCAATATCGATTTGATAGCCGGGCTGACGGACGAAACGCCCGACACGTTTGCAAACGGAGTGGAAAAAGCCGTGCAAACGGGCGCGGATAATATTACGGTGCATTGCTTATCCTTGAAATCGGGCGCGAAGCTGAAAGAGCAAACGGCGTATATCGAAAACGACGATATTTCCCAAATGATCGGCGCGTCCAGACAAATATTAAACGGCAACGGCTATCAGCCCTATTATATGTACCGCCAAAAATACCAAGCGGGCAACAATGAAAACGTGGGCTGGACGAAACCAGGCAAAGCGTGCGTGTACAATATCGACGTAATGGAAGAAACGGCGGATAATTTAGCGGTAGGCGCAAATGCCATTTCTAAGCGCGTGTATAACGAAGAAGGACGCATTGAACGCTTGGGTTCGCAAAAGGATTTAAAAACGTATATCGAAAATATCGATGAAATTATCGCCAAAAAACGCAAATTTTTTGAATAAATACTAAAAAAACCTAGAAAAAGGCGTAAAATCAATTTACTTTATGCGCGGATTATGGTAAAATAGTGCTAACGTATGCCAAGAGATGCGAATCTCCACGTTTCCCTTAGCATAACGGGTTAAATTCCATAGGAGGATAAAAAGAAATGGAAAAGAATGAAATTATTGTAAAACATGCAACGCACGAAGGCGACACCGGTTCGCCCGAAGTTCAAATCGCTTTGTTGACGGCGAGAATTAATCACCTCAACGAACATTTGAAGGAACACAAGCACGACAATCACTCCCGTCGTGGTCTTTTGAAGATGGTTGGTAAACGCCGCGGTCTTTTGGATTATTTGAAAGAAAAAGATATCGCAAGATACAGAGCTATCATCGAAGCATTGGGATTGAGAAAGTAACACAGCACGTAAAAGGGCGGGTTTTCACTCGCTCTTTTTTGTCGGTATAGGGGGAATTTGCGCATGGGCTAAGGCATAAGTCCACCGCAAACCGTATATCGGGATCACCGTTTATACGAAGGTCGTATAAATGGACAAGAACAAAAAAGAATGAAAAGAAAAGGAGAATTTACAACAATGCCAGCATTAGAAAACAGCAAAACGTTTAAAACCAACTACGCAGGCAAAGAACTCGTAGTAGAAATCGGCAAGTATGCCGAACAAGCAAACGGCGCGTGCCTTGTACGCTGCGGCGACACGGCGGTACACGTATCCGTATGTATGAGCGAAACGGCAAGAGAAGGTATGGATTTCTTCCCCTTGTCCGTAGATTACGAAGAAAAAATGTTCGCCGTAGGTAAAATCCCCGGCGGTTTCAAAAAACGCGAAGGCAGAGCGTCTGATAAGGCCATTTTGACCAGCCGTTTGATCGATAGACCTATCCGTCCTTTGTTCCCGAAAGGAATTTTCAACGACGTAGTCGTTGTTGCTACGGCACTTTCCGTAGATCCCGATATTTCGCCTGAGCCTTTGGCGATGATCGGTTCGTCCATCGCGCTTTCCATCTCCGATATTCCTTGGGCAGGCCCTACGGGTTCGGTAGTAGTTGGTTGTGTTGATGGTCAATACGTTATCAACCCCAACGTAGAAGAAAGAGCAAAGAGCACCATTCATTTGAACTTGGCAGGTACGTCCGACGCAATCTTGATGATTGAAGCAGGCGCAAACGAAGTTACCGACGCGGAAATGGTTGGCGCAATCATGTTCGGTCACGAAGAAATCAAGAAAATCTGCGCTTGGATTGCAGATGAAATTGTGCCCGCGGCAGGCAAGCCTAAAAAGGAAATGGAATTTTACCATATTCCCGAAGATATCGACAATGCGGTAAAAGCATACGCAACGGAAAAATTGACGGCAGCGCTCGATACGTTCGACAGACAAGAAAGACAAGCTCGTCAAGCGGCGGCGGAAGCGGAAATCATTGAACACTTTGCGGAAATTTATCCCGATAATATGCGCGAAGTGAAGGATTCCATTTACTATATTGTAAAGAACATCGTTCGCAGCAAAATCTTCAACACGGGTATTCGTCCCGACGGCAGAACGCTTAGAGAAGTTCGTCCTATCTGGTGCGAACACGGCATTTTGCCCAGAGTACACGGTTCCGCAGTATTCACGCGCGGCCAAACGCAAGCACTTACGACGTGTACGCTTGGTATGCTTGGCGAAGCGCAACGTATGGAAGGTCTTGACGAGGAAGAAGAAAAGAGATATATGCATCAATACAACTTCCCCGGCTATTCCACGGGCGAAGCAAAGGCGCTTAGATCTCCCGGCCGTCGTGAAATCGGTCACGGTGCGCTTGCTGAACGCGCGCTCGTTCCCGTAATTCCCGATCCTTCCGTATTCCCTTACGCAATTCGCGTGGTATCGGACATCTATTCCTCCAACGGTTCTTCGTCGATGGCATCCGTTTGCGGTTCGACGATGGCGCTTATGGACGCAGGCGTTCCCATTACCGCACCCGTAGCAGGCTGTGCAATGGGTCTTGTAAAAGATCCCGAAACGGGCAAATACGTTATCTTGACAGACATCCAAGGCTTGGAAGACTTCCTTGGCGACATGGACTTCAAGGTAGCAGGTACGGACAAGGGTATCACGGCTATCCAAATGGATATCAAGATCAAGGGTATTTCCGAAGAAATCATGCTTGACGCAATCGCGCAAGCGCAAGAAGCAAGAAAGCACATTTTGGGCAAGATGCTCGAATGCATTCCTACCGTATCCGAAGAACTTTCCTTGTATGCACCTAAGATTGTTACTTTCAAGATTAATCCTGAAAAAATCGGCGACGTTGTTGGTAAGCAAGGTAAAGTTATCAACAAGATCATCGAACAAACGGGCACGAAGATTGATATCGAAGAAGACGGTACCGTATGCATCGCATGCTTTGGCGACATTGCAAATGCAAAACGTGCGCAAGCAATCGTGGAAAGCATTGCACACGATCCCGAAGTGGGTGATATGTTCGTGGGCGTTGTTGTCCGCGTACTCTCCACGCTTGGTGCATTCGTGGAATTTGCTCCCGGCAAAGACGGTATGATTCACATCTCCAAGCTTTCTGAAAAGAGAGTAAACAAAGTGGAAGACGTGCTTAACATCGGCGACAAAGTAAAGGTAGAAATCATCAAAATCGGCGAAAAGGGTATCGACCTTCGTTTGCTTGAAAAGATGGACTAATCAAATCAAACAACAAAAAAGCGTAGCGCTAACAGCTACGCTTTTTTTATGCTCATTCTGAATTGCTTTCCCCTTTTGTCATTTTGGAGCGAAGCGCGCGAGCAAGCAAACTTGCGACGCTACGAACGAATGTGAGTATAAAATCTCAAAGAAATCCTATTGCTAATGCTCAACAGAAAAAATCCCCCCTTTTGCACAAAGGGGGGATAAAAGGGATTGTCAATCCAAATTAAACGTTTCGTCTACAATATATTGCGGACGGTTTTGCACTTCTTTATAAATCATACTCACGTGGATATTTGCCATGCCTTGCCCGCATAAAATTAAGCCTGTTGCCAAACCAAGCGAAGGGAACAGCCACGCCGTTAACCCGCCAAACCACACGTGTAAGCACGTTAAAACGGCAAATACGGCAAAACACGACACACTAAGCACTGTCAATGCAAGCCCCGTTTTTAAGGGCAAAGAAAGCGTTTTTTGCGTGTTCGGGAAAATGCCTGCTTTGGCAAGCGCAATCATCTTTTTTAAGGTGTAATGCGTTTGGCCTGCGATGCGTTCGGGACGGTCGAATTCCACTTCCGTTTGCGAAAAACCAACCCACGCCGTTTGCACGCGCAACAATCTATCGTGCTCAGGTAAAGATAATATGGCGTTTACTACCGCTCTGTCGTATAATTTAAAATCGCCCACCGATTGCGGAATGTCGATATTCGTCCACCTGCGCGCTATTTTATAAAAGAGAGAGGCAGTGCGCTTTTTAAACGCGCTTTCGCCTTGCCTTGCACGGCGCTTACCATGTACTACTTGGTAACCTTCTTTCCATTTTTCAATCATTTGCAGTGCCACTTGGGGCGGATCTTGCAAATCGGCGTCCATAGCAATTACGGCTTGACCTTTGGCAAGTTTAAACCCGCAGAGCAGTGCGGCTTGTTGTCCAAAATTGCGGGAAAAGTTTGCCGCTTTCACGCGTTTGTCTTTGTCGCAAATGGCGCGCAAAACGTCTTTCGTTGCGTCCCTGCTACCGTCGTTTACAAAAATGATTTCGTATTCTTCGCCCAAACTTTCAAATTTGGGGACAACGGCATCGTAAAAAAGCTGCAACGATTGTTCTTCGTTATAGGCAGGTACTACGATGGAATATTTTACCATAAGCGGTACTCCTTTATTGCTTTTGTGTGGACAGCCAAACCATCAAAACGGACACGTCCGCGGGGTTGACGCCGGAAATTCTGCCTGCTTGGCCAAGGTTTAAGGGTTTGATTTGGTTGAGTTTTTCTCTTGCTTCTAAGCGTAATCCTAAAATTTGGTCATAATCCAAATCGGCAGGCAACGTTTTTTCTTCCAAGCGCTTAGCACGTTCGATTAGCTCTAAGCCTTGTTTTAAATATCCTTCGTATTTTATAGTGATTTCCGCTGTTTCTAAAACGTTTTTATCATACGCTTCAAACACGTGGAAATGTGCCATAATATCCTTTAAGGGAATGGAGCGTTTTAATAAATCCGCATACGAAACACCGCCGTTGGGCTTTTCGTAGCCGTATTGTTCTAAGAAGGGTGCAACGTCCTTTTGGGGTAGGCGTGTACGTAACGAAGCGAGCAACTGCTCGTATTTTTCCTTTCTTTGCAGGTATCTTTGGTAGCGTTCTTCCGTTACCAAACCTATGGTTTTGCCCTTTTCTGTCAAGCGGAAGTCTGCGTTGTCTTGGCGCAAACAAATTCTATGCTCCGCGCGCGAAGTCATCATTCGATAGGGCTCGTCCGTGCCCTTGGTAACCAAATCGTCGATAAGTACCCCGATATACGCTTCGTCCCTGCGCAGGATAAAGGGGGGCAAGCCGCGCAGTTTCAGCGACGCGTTGATACCTGCCATCAGCCCTTGCGCCGCCGCTTCTTCATAACCCGACGTACCATTGATTTGACCTGCCGTATACACGCCTTGCACTTTTTTAAATTCCAAGGTCGGCAACACGTCCAGCGTATCGATGCAATCGTATTCAATGGCATAGCCATAGCGCGTAAACACCGCGTTTTCCAAGCCTGCCACGGAGTTATACATAGCGTGTTGTACGTCGTGGGGCATGGACGTCGAAAGACCTTGTACGTACACTTCCAGTGTGTCCGCACCTTCGGGTTCCAAGAAAATTTGGTGACGTTCCTTGTCCTTGAAACGGACTACTTTGGTTTCGATAGACGGACAATATCTAGGGCCCGTCGACGAGATCGTGCCGTTGTACAGGGGGGAACGGTCTAAGTTTTCCAGGATAATATCGTGCGTAGTTTGGTTGGTGTACGTCAAATAGCAGGGGAGCTTGCTTTCGGGCGTTTTATCGTGCATGAAAGAGAACGGATAAATGTCCGTGTCGCCGTTTTGAATTTCGCATTTTTCATACGCAATCGTTCTGCCGTCCAAGCGCGCGGGTGTACCCGTTTTGAAACGGCGTACGTTAAAGCCGAGCTTGATTAAGCTATCCGTCAAATGATTCGCAGGCGCAAAACCGTTCGGGCCGGATTTTTGTACTACTTCGCCCGTAATCGTTTCGCCGTTTAAGTACACGCCCGTGCAAAGGATTACCGCCTGGCAGGTGATGATACCGCCATAGTTGGTTTTTACGCCGCTTACCGCGCCGTTTTCCGTTAAAATTTCCGTCGCTTCCGCTTGCATTACGCGCAAATTTGGCGTGTTTTCAAGCACCTTTTTCATTTCACGGTGATAGGCGTGTTTGTCCGATTGCGCACGCAAAGATTGCACCGCCGCGCCTTTGCCGACGTTGAGCATACGGATTTGCAGAGCGGTGTCATCGGCTACGATACCCATTTGACCGCCGAGCGCGTCGATCTCGCGCACCAAATGCCCTTTGGCGGTACCGCCGATGGACGGATTACAGGGTAAAAACGCGATGCTGTCTAAATTGAGCGTCAACAGCGCCGTTTTAATACCCGTGCGTGCCAAAGCAAGCGCGGCTTCACAACCTGCGTGACCCGCGCCTACAACGACCGCTTCCGCGGCGTATTCTAAAAATTCTACCGTAACTTTCGACATACTTTCCTTTATTGTTTCAATACGATATTTTTAATATCATCAATTTCTTTTGCGATTTTTTCGTTTAATTTGAGTAAGTTTTCCATTTTATCACGCGCATACATAATGGTGGTGTGGTCGCGGCCGCCCAGTGCGTTTCCTACGGAAACAAGGGGCAGGGAAAGCATTTCGCACATCAAATATGCGCAAATTTGGCGCGCTTTCACAAGGTCGGCTTTTTTGCCCTTGCCAAGCAAATCTTCTTTTCTTTGTTTAAAATAACCGCAAACCGCCGCAATGATTTTTTCAGGCGTGATATCTTCCTGTTCTTCCGTATCGTTGATGGCTTCGGAAAGCGCAAGCTTTGCCAGTGAAAGCGAAATAGGCTCTTCATGCAAACGGCTTGCAAAAATTACCTTAGTCAAACGGCCTTCCAACATTCTTACGTCGTGACCGGAATCGTTTGCCAAAAATTCAAGCACTTCTTCGGGAACGATACATTTTCTATCGAGCGCCTTGCGTTTCAAGATGGCAATTTTCGTTTCTTGCGACGGGGGTTGAATATCGGCGATCATGCCGCCTTCAAAGCGTGTGCGAAGTCTGTCTTCCAGCGTTGCAATTTCCTTAGGCGGACGATCGCACGTGAGTACGATTTGTTTGTTTTGCGCTGACAATTCGTTAAAGGTATGGAAAAATTCTTCCTGTACCTGCGTTTTGTTTTTCAAAAATTGTACGTCGTCAATCATGAGCACGTCTACGTTGCGATAATGCAATCGAAAACGCGCGCCGCTTTTTTGCGAGATGGAATCGATAAATTCGTTTAAAAAGTTTTCGCAAGTGGTGTAAAGCACTTTCTTTTCGGGCATTTTCTTTTCAATTTCGTTGGCAATGGCGTGCATAAGGTGCGTTTTACCCAAGCCCGATTCCCCGTAAATAAACAGGGGATTAAATGCTTCGCCGGGCGCTTCCGCAACCGCTTTTGCTGCAGCGTAAGCAAGTTTGCTGCCGGGACCTACTACGAACGAATCAAACGTGAATTTGGGATTGATGGGGGACGGGGGAAACGCATCGAAAGCGTCCTCTTCTGCTTCCAAAGGAAAATCTTTGCTGTCTTCCACGTACAAACGGAAATCTACCAAGCCGCATTCGCTTTTGACGATCGCTGTTCTAAAATCTTCCGCAAACTTTGTGGAAATGGTGATAGCATTAATTTCGCTGGGGCATTTGAGTACGATTTTTCTGCCTGCAATATCCACCGGCTCTAAATCCTTAAACAAATGTCTATACGACCATTGCGGAATAATATTTTCCGCCTTTTCCGTAATTTGCTTCCATACAAATTGTAATTGTGAATGTTCTGCCATAGCGTTTTTCCCCTTGTGTAAATTATTTTTTACCTTTTCGCTGTTTATACCTTGTAATTTTCTAAATTATTTGATATAATTATAATACAAATCGAAAGGAAAAGAAAGCGATTTCGGCGGGTTTTGTGAGGATTATGAAAATAAAAAAGTTATTCCTTCAAAATTTTAGAAATTATGAAAGTGAAACTTTCACTTTTTCAGATGGATTGAACGTCCTGTTCGGTAAAAATGGTCAAGGCAAGACAAATTGTGCCGAGGCGGTCTTTTACCTTTGCACGGGCGCATCCTTGCGTATCCGCCACGACAAACAGCTTATTCGTATCGGTGCGGAGTCCGCGCGTATCGTTGCGGAGGCGGAAAATCGCTACGGCAACGTGACGATTGAGGCGGATATCTATGAAAATAAGCGTGAAATCCGTGTCAATGGCAGTAAAATCGCCAAAAATGCCGATCTGATGGGGCATATCAACAGCGTATTTTTCTCCCCTGGGGAGTTGCGGTTGATTCAAGACGGCCCTGATGAAAGACGGCGCTTTATGAATATTTCCATATCGCAAACTTCACCTGCTTATTATACGGCGTTATTGCGTTATAATAAAATCCTTGATCAACGCAATATGCTGTTAAAAAACCGAGATGCATCGCTCGTGTTGGATACCTTGCCCGTATGGGATGAACAGCTTTGTAAATATGCCGCAATCATCGTGCAAAAACGTGCGGAATTTGTGGAAAAGCTCGCACCCTACGCCCAAGATTTCCACGCTTATTTGACGGATGGGAAAGAAGATTTGGTGATAAAACCCGATAGAAAGTATGAGGGGGACGCCGAGGAAATTACAAAAACCTTGCTTCGCAGGTTGGAAAATAATTATGAAAAGGACTTGCGTTTAGGCTATACGACGGTAGGGCCGCATCGTGACGATTTGGATATTTTAATCGGCGGTGTGGATGCGAAAGCGTATGCTTCACAAGGGCAAACCCGTACGGCGGCGCTTGCGCTCAAGCTTTCCGAGGTGCAAATCTTTAAGGCGTTGTCGGGGGAATATCCCATTTTGGTGTTGGACGACGTCATGAGTGAGTTGGATTTGCCGCGCAGGAAGAAGTTGTTAAAGCGTATCGAAGAGGTACAAACCATCTTATCCTGTACCCATACCGAGCGTGTTTTGTATGGCGCGGAGTGCAACAAAATCCGCATTGAAGAGGGAAAAATTAAGGGTTAAGTATAAAAAAATCACAATTACACATTCTAAAAAATAGAAAAGGACGTACC
>JAZQWZ010000134.1:0-13300 GCA_045632625.1 Candidatus Scatosoma sp.
CGCTCGTTTAAGGCGGTGAAACTCAATTTGGGTACGATGCCTGAAAATTACGTTTGGCAAGCCAAGAAAGGCAAGCCCGTGCCGAAATTTTATCACACGGTATTCCCTGAGCCGTACGTGGATTATACGCAGGCGGGGCTGTTCGATAGTTTGGAAAAGCCCGACGATTTGAAAGACAACGTGTTCGTGGTGTTCGATTTGGAAACGACTGGCTTGAACAATAACCCTGCGATGGGTAAAATGGATAAAATTATCGAAATCGGGGCGGTGAAACTTGTAAACGGCGAAATGACGGAAAGGTTTTCTACTTTCGTGGCTTGCGACGAAAGATTATCGCCGGAAATTATCAAACTGACGGGTATTCAGGACAGCGACCTTATCGGCGCTCCGCATATCGAACAGGCGATTGCCGATTTCTATAAATTTATCGACGGCGCGTACCTGGTAGGGCATAACGTGATGTTCGATTACCGTTTCGTGCGGTATTACGCGGAACAAAACGGGTATATGATTGAGAACAAGCAATACGATACCATGCTGTTGTCGCAGGAGCTGTTACGCGGGGAAGTTGTCAACAATAAGCTGGATACCATTGCAAGCTATTTTGGTTATACATTCAATCACCACCGCGCGTTTGACGACGCGTGCGTGACGGCGAAAATTTTTATGGAATTTATTAAAAGACGCGGTAAATTACCGCACTAAATTATCGTAAAAAAAGGGGAAATGACAATGGGAAAGACATCATTTGGCAAAAATAACTGGCTGATTTTGGTGCTGTTCGGGCTAATCGGGCAAATTGCTTGGTCGGTAGAAAACATGTACTTTAATCTGTTCGTGTTTGAAACGATTGCACCCGATTTGGACGCCGTAACGCTGATGGTGCAGCTGTCGGGGATTACCGCAACCGTTACAACCTTAGTGGCAGGCACGCTGTCCGACAAAACGGGGAATAGAAAACGCTTTATTGCCTATGGATACATAATTTGGGGTATTACGGTGGCAATGTTCGGGTTGCTGTCCACGGACACGATTGCAAACATTTTCCACGCGGACGAAACGAAAGCGGTGGCGATTGCTATTGCCTTGGTGATTACGCTCGATTGCGTAATGACGGTGTTCGGCTCTACGGCCAACGACGCGGCGTTTAACGCCTGGGTGACGGATAACACGCGCGAAGAATTTCGCGGGCAGGTAGAGGGTGTAGTTTCCATTTTGCCTTTGATTGCTATGCTGATCGTAGCAGGCGGTTTTGGTATTTTGGTGTCTTTTATCGGCTATCAGGGTTTGTTTATCGGTTTGGGCGCGGTGATTGCCGTATGCGGCGTTGTAGGTATATTTACTATTCAGGACAGTCCTACGCTCGTTCGGAACGGCTCTATTAAAGATATTTTCTACGGATTTAAACCCAGCGTCATCAAGCAAAATAAGCCGTTGTACGCGACCTTGTTGATTGTCGGTGTATACGGTGTAGCTTGTCAAATTTTTATGCCGTACTTGATTATTTATATGACCACGTATTTACATTTTAAAGTGGTAGAATACTCGATTGTGTTCGGTGGCGCAATTATCGTGGGTGCAATGATCAACCTGTTTTTGGGTGGTGTGGCGGATAAGCACGATAAAGCCAAGCTTTTGTATGCGGCGGCGGGTGTTATGGCGCTTGGGCTTTTGGGAATGTATGTATTCCATTTCGATAACAAAATTACGACGCTGTTACTTTTTGGCGCCGCAGGGCTTGTGATGATTGCAGGCTACATTTTCGTTTCTGCGCTTTGCGGGGCGTTGGTGCGTGATTACACGCCCGTTAACGACGCAGGGAAATTGCAAGGCGTGCGCATGATTTTTAGTGTACTTATCCCTATGCTGTTTGGACCTATGATCGGCAATGCGATTAATAAAGCGACCAACATTCCTTTGCCTGATTTGTCGAGTGCCGACACGCTTACTACGCAATATATTCCTGCCCCGGGGATTTTCCTTGCAGGCGCGATTACGGCGGTGGTGATGTTTGCTATTATACCTTGGTTGGTACATTTGAGAAAATGTAAAGCAGAACAAAAAGGAGCGGAAGAAAATGCGGCTTAAAAGTGATTATTCAGTAGGGGAAATTCCCCACGATTTACACCCTTTACCGCAAGCGCGCAGAAAAAACTGGCTGTGTTTGAACGGGAAATGGGAACTTACCAAGGTGGACGGGCGTGAGCGCTGTCGTTATTACGGGGATATTTTAGTGCCGTTTTCGCCTGAAACGCTGCTTAGCGGTGTGAAGGAAGGGTTTGTTTTACAGCCGGAAGAAACACTTATTTATACGCGGAAATTTCATTTGGGCGTCGATATGCTGCTCGGCACTACCAAATTGCATTTTGGCGCGGTGGACAGCCGTTGCCGCGTGAGTGTCAACGGCACGGAAGTGGGTTCGCATACGGGCGGTTTTACAGCGTTTAGTTTTGATGTCAGCGATTTTGTGAAAAAGGGAGAAAACGAGCTTGTCGTTCGCGTGCAGGACGAAGGCACTCGCAACCACGGCGCGCGTGGAAAACAAAACGATAAGCACGGTGGGATTTGGTACACGCCGCAAAGCGGCATTTGGCAAACGGTGTGGTTGGAAAGTATGCCCAAAAAGCATATCAGCGGTTTGAAAATTACGCCGAATGCCATCGATAAAAGCGTGCGTATTCAAGTAGACGGCGACGATGAAAAACAAATTGCGGTGCTGGATAACGGCAAGCAAATTATGCTGGAACGCTTTACAAACGAATGCGTTTTGCGTTACGATTTTGCGCTTTGGTCGCCTGAAAGCCCCAAGCTTTATGATTTTGTGATTAGAAACAGCGCGGGGGACGAGTTGTACTCGTATTTTGGTGTGCGTTCGTTTGGGAAAGCCAAGGATAAAAACGGAAAAATGCGCTTGACGATGAACGGTAAACCATACTTTTTCAACGGGGTGCTCGATCAAGGGTATTTTTCCGACGGTATGCTCACGTATCCAAGCGAACAAGCGATTGTCGATGAATTGAAACTCATAAAAGAAATGGGGTTCAATACTTTGCGCAAGCATATTAAAATTGAGCCTATGCGTTGGTATTACCACTGTGATAGGCTTGGTATTGCCGTTTGGCAGGATTTTGTCAACGGCGGCGGCGAATATAAATTTACGCATATTGCGGCGTTTCCGTTCTTGGGCTTTCATCATAAGGACGACGATTATAAGTATTTTGCACGCGAGGATGCGCGTGGAAGACAAGAGTTTGCGGAAATGGTAGACGAAACGCTTGCGCAGCTGTATAATTGTACGTGTATTGCCGTTTGGGTGCCGTTCAATGAGGGTTGGGGGCAGTTTGACAGCGCGAAATGGACTAAGTACGTGCGCGAGAAAGATGGCACGCGTATTATCGATTCGGTAAGCGGTTGGCATGACCAAGGCGTGAGCAAAACTGATTTGAAGAGTTTGCATATCTATTACACGAAATTGAAAGTTCCCAAGGATCCGCGTCCTGTGGTTTTGAGTGAGTTTGGCGGTTATTCGTGGAAAATCGACGGTCACGTGTATGCGGAAGATAAAGAATTTGGCTACAAGAAATTTAAAAGCCGTGCGGATTTAGTGACAGCGCTGAAAAAGCTGTATTTGGAAAAGCTGAAACCGCTGATTGCTAAGGGGCTTTGCGGATGTATTTATACGCAGGTTTCCGACGTGGAAGAAGAAATAAACGGCTTTGTTACGTACGATAGAAAGGTGGTAAAAGTGCCGCCCATCGAAATGGCGAAAATCAACAAAGAAATCGCCGCTGAAGCCCAAAAGGTGGAGCTGGAATAAAACAAATAAATTCTTGTAAAATCTTTGCTTAAAACGCTTGCTTTTTGCGGAAAATAATGGTATAATTGAGATACTTAATAATCTTGATTATTGAGAGTGGTTCAAAGCGGACCACTCTCAATAACGTTTTAAGGGGTAAAAAAGCATGAAAATTAAGACGATTGACGAAATTACGCAGGCGTTACAGCCCATTGCGGACGAAATGCAAATTGAGATTGTGGAAGTGGAATTTAAGCAAGGCAAAGAACCTGCGCTCACCGTGTACATCGACATCGAAGGCGGCGTGGATTTGAATACCTGCGAAAAGTTCCATAGAGCGATTGACCCCGTGCTGGACGAAGTGGACCCGACGTTTGGTGCGCCGTACACGCTCAACGTATCCAGCCCCGGGCTTGACAGACCGCTCAAAACCGTGCGTGACTACGAAAAATGTATGGGCAAGAAAGTGGAAGTTAAGTTGTTTGCGCCGATGAAAGGGAAAAAGCTTTTTGAAGGCGAGCTGGTGGCTTACGATGAAAACTGTGTGTCCGTACAAGAAAAGGACGAAGTAATCAAATTTGAAAAAGCGAAAATTGCTAAAATTTGCCGCGCTATCGATTTTGACGCATTGTTAAAATAAAACGCGACGTTAAAAATAAAAATCATAAAGAAAAACATATTTAGGAGAATGAAACATGGAAAACAAGGAGTTTTTTGCAGCACTTACCGATTTGGTAAGAGAAAAGGGCATTAGCGAAGAAGAGTTTATTCAAACGCTTGAAAACGCGTTGTCGTCGGCGTACAAAAAGCAATTCGACGGCGGTGCGGAAATTTCCGTTGCGTTGGACCCCGAAAAAGGAACGATTGAGTTCAAGGCCACGCGCTACGTTGTAGAAGAAGTTACCGACAAGGACAAGGAAATTTCTTTGGAAGACGCGCAAGAATTAGACCCTGCGCACCAAGTAGGCGACGTAATCGAAAAGGTGTTTGTTCCTAAAAATTTCGGCCGTATCGCAGCGCAAACGGCAAAGCAAGTTATTTTGCAAAAATTACACGAAAAGGAACGCGACAGCACGCTTTCCGCTTTCTCGGATAAGGAAGGCGAGCTTATGGAAGGCGTTATCCGTAAAATTGACGAACGCAACGTGTACGTGGAACTTGGCGAAAAGAAAACGGAAGGCGTTATGCCTCCTCAAGACAGAGTAGCAGGCGAAAAATACGTAGTTGGCGATACCATTAAGGTGTTTGTAAAACGCGTGAAAAACAGCGGTAGAAATTCGCAAATCGTCGTTTCTCGTTCGGCGGCTGGCTTGGTAAAGAAACTTTTTGAAGCGCAAGTGCCTGAAATTGCGCAAGGGCTTGTGGAAATTAAAGAAGTGGCTCGTGAAGCAGGCCATAGAAGTAAAATCGCTATCTATTCTAACGACGCGCGCGTGGACGCCGTAGGTGCTTGCGTAGGTAACCGCGGTGCAAGAGTAAACGCTGTCGTAGAAGAACTCGGCGGTGAAAAAATAGACATCATTCCTTGGAATGAAGATCCTTTGGCATTTATTTACAAGGCTTTGTCCCCTGCAACCGTACTTTCCGTAACGGCGAAAGGCGAACGCAGCGCAATGGCAATCGTGCCTGATGATAAGTTGTCGCTTGCAATCGGTAGAGACGGTCAAAACGCACGCTTGGCGGCGCGTTTGACGGGTTGGAAAATCGACGTAAAGAGCGCATCTTCTCCCGAAGCTGCGGAAGTGCTTGCGGCGATTGAAAACGAAGAAGACGAAACGGTAGAAACGGAAGAATAAGGGAAACACTATGGCGAAAAAGAAGTCTGTGCCGATGAGAATGTGCATCGCTTGTCGTGAAATGAAACCTAAGAAAGAAATGACGCGCGTAGTAAAAAACGCGGAGGGGGATATTTTTGCGGATTTGAGCGGTAAAGCCCCCGGGCGTGGCGCATATATTTGTAATGACGCGGCGTGCTTGAAAAAATTAGACGATAAAAAATTGTTGCATAAGGCGTTTTCTGCGCAAGTGGAGCAAAGCGTGTATGCGGTTATCGGGGAGGAAACCCGTGGAGAAAAGTAAGATACAAACGTATCTCGGGTTTTGTGTACGGGCGCGAAAAATCGTGTACGGTACGGACGAAATCGAAACGCAAAAAAAGAGTGTGTTTTTGATTGTATTTGACGAGACGTTAAGCGAAAATTCTTTGAAAAATCTTTGCAAGGCAAGCGAACGGCTTGGCTGTCCCATCGTGAAAGCGAACAAGGACGCCCTTGCAAACGCCTTGTTTAAGCCGGCGGTAAAAGCGGTGGCAATCAAGGATAAAAGTTTAGCAAAAGCAATATGCGATTGCTTGGAAGAGGATTCGCAGTTCAAAATTCATTTTGGAGGAAGCAAGTAAATTTATGGCAAAATATGAAAACGTAGAAAAGATTTTAGAAAGTGTGGACGGCGCAAAGCTCGGCGGTGCGTTGGCTCGTCTTTCCGCAACGGAAAAAAGTCTTTCTGATATTTTGAAAAATCTTGCCGCGTTAGAAGCGGAACAAGCGGAACGCGAAGCGGCGGCTGCCAAAGCGAGAGCGGAAGAAGAAGCGCGTTTGGCGCAGGAAGAAGCGGCTAAAAAAGCTGCGGAAGAAGCGGCTAAAGCTGCTGCGGAAGCAGAAAAGGCGGAAAAAGCGGCTAAGAAAACGGCAAAGGCAAAAAAACAAGCGGAAGAACAACCCGTAGAAACGCCTGCGCCAGCGGAAGAACAACCTGCGCAAGAAAAGCCGATTGAAAAAGTAGAAGAAAAGCCCGTGGAAAAGGTGCAAGAAAAGCCTGCGGAAAAGATTTTGCAAAAGACCTTTGTTCCCAAGGCAAACCCTGCGCAACCCCGCGCGCCTAGATATTTTAGAAACGGGCAAGAACAAGGCGTGTACGTAGCAAAACCCGGCGCGGAAAATACGGCACAGCCTTCGTCGTTTAGACCTGCGCGTCCTAACGGTGAAAGAGCGTTTACGCCGAGAGATAACCGCCCTGCAAGACCTGCAGCGCCCAGTGCTCCTATTGCAGCGCCTGTAATGCCTACGCGCGATACGAAAAATAACAATAACGCGGCGAAGAAAAAGACGTTTGAAAAGACGTATACCGAAAAGCGTCCGATGTCCAAGCGTACTTTGATTAAGCAACAAGGTATGTCGGTGGATGATTTCGATGATGAAAAGTCGGGTTACAGAAAGATGCGTTCGCCCAAAAAACAAAAGAAGCAAGAAATTGCCGCTGTTAAAATCGAACACGCAGTCGTTACTACGCAAGATATTCCTATCAAGGTATTGTCTGAAAAGTTGGGCGTGTCCGCGGTGGAAATTACCAAGCGTTTGTTTAAAGAAGGCGTTATGAAAGGCATCAACGATTCCATCGATTATGAAAACGCTTTGATGATCGCTATGGATATGGGTATTGATTTGGAATACAAGCCCGAAAAGACGGCGGAAGAAGTGATGATGGATAAAATGGAAGCGGTGGATGAAAGTAAGCTTGTTTTGCGTGCGCCCGTTGTTACCGTTATGGGGCACGTTGACCACGGTAAAACTTCGCTTTTGGATAAAATCCGCGCTACGTCGGTTACCAGCGGCGAGGCAGGCGGTATTACGCAAAGCATCGGTGCTTATACGGTTACGGCAAAAGGCAAACAAATTACCTTTATCGACACTCCTGGTCACGCGGCGTTTACGGCAATGCGTGCGCGCGGCGCTAAGGTAACGGACATTGTTATTTTGGTCGTTGCGGCGGACGACGGTATTATGCCGCAAACGGTAGAAGCTATCAACCACGCAAAGGCGGCAAACGTGCCTATCATCGTTGCGATGAATAAGATGGATAAGCGTGAAATCAATCCCGATAGAGTAAAACAAGAACTTATCGAACATGAACTTGTTCCCGAAGAATGGGGCGGCGATACAATGGTAGTACCCGTGTCCGCGTTGACTGGCAAAGGCATCGACGATTTGCTTGACAGCGTGAACTTGGTTGCGGAAATGCAAGAACTGAAAGCCGATCCCGACCGCGCGGCAAGAGGTACGATTATTGAAGCGAAGCTGGATAAAGGCAAAGGTCCTGTGGCTAGCATCATCGTACAAACGGGTACACTCCGTACGGGCGACAATATTTTGTCGGGCACGACCATGGGGCGTGTGCGCGCTATGTTCGACGATAAGGGCAGAACGGTAAAATCGGCAGGTCCGTCTATGGCGGTATCCATTCTCGGTTTCGAGGACGTGCCCAACGCCGGCGACAGCATTATGGTTGTTGACCAAGCGCTCATGAAGCAAGTACAAGAAGAAAGAAAGAATAAAGAACGCGAAAGCATGATTAAACAACAAAGCCGCGTTACGCTTGACGACGTGTTTGCGCAAGTGGAAGAAGGCAAGATGAAGACGCTTAACTTGATTGTTAAGGGCGACGTACAAGGTAGTGTGGAAGCAGTGAAACAGTCCTTGGAAAAGCTCACCAACGAAGAAGTGCGCGTTAAGGTTATTCATGCGGCGGCAGGTGCTATTAACGAAGGAGACGTAATGCTTGCGGACAGTGCAAACGCCATTATTATCGGTTTCAACGTGCGTCCCGACACCAAAGCGAAGAAGATTGCGGAAACGTCCAAGGTGGACGTAAGAAGCTACCGTATCATTTACGAGCTTTTGGACGATATGGAAGCGGCGCTCAAAGGTATGCTTTCGCCTAAGTTGAAAGAAGTGCTTACGGGTAAATGCGAAGTGCGTCAAACGTTCAACATTTCGGGCGTTGGTACGATTGCAGGCTGCTACGTTATCGACGGTAAGATCGTTCGCGGCGGTAAGCTGAGAATTTACCGTGAAGATATTATGATTTGCGAGGGCGGCGTGAAACAACTTAAACGTTTTAAGGACGACGTGAAAGAAGTCAACTACGGCTACGAATGCGGTTGTGCAATCGATGGCTTCAATGAAATCCGCGTAGGCGATATTATCGAATGCTACGTGACGGAGGAAATTAAAGCGTAATGAAAGTTTCAAGAACGTCAAGATTAAACGGCGAATACCAAAAGGAAATCAGCGCGATTGTGCACCGTTTAAAGGATAGAAATCCTGCCTTGCAAGGTTTGATTTCCGTTACGGAAGCGGACGTTGCACCCGATTTAAAAACAGCGATTGTATACGTGAGTATTTACGGTGTGGACGAGCAAAAAACCAAAGCCTCTTTTCAGGCTTTGCAGGAAAGCGCAGGGTTTATCCGTCACGAGCTGTCGCAAGTGATGCGTATGCGTACTGTGCCTGCGCTCACTTTCCGTATGGACGGCAGTATGGGCTACGGCGCAAAAATGGACGAACTGTTTAAGAAAATCCAAATTAAACCCGAAGAAGAAAACAAGGATTAACGGTTGAATGGATACTTGTATGCAGCAAATTGCAAATAGAATAAAACAAGCGAAAAACGTGCTGATTTGCACGCATATGCGCCCCGACGGTGATGCGTTCGGGAGCGCATTTTCGCTTGCGTGCGCGTTGCAATATTTTGGCATTTCTTATGAGATTTGCGTGGAAAACGACGTACCAAGTACGCTGTCGTTTGTGCCAGATATTTATACTGTTAAAAAAATGCCCAGCGTGGAATACGATTTGCTTGTCACGGTAGATTGTAGCGACGCGGCGCGTTTAGGTATATTATCCGATGAATTTTTACGCGCGAAACGCAAGAAGATTGATACGATAAATATTGACCATCACGTATCGAATACGCGCTTTGCTACCTATAATTACGTGTGCTTGTGCGCGGCAAATTGTATGAATATGGCACAGTTGATTGCGTACATGGGTGCTCCATTAGATAAAAAAACGGCGGAATACTTACTTTTAGGCTTGTTGACGGATTCGGGGAATTTTTCACACGATGACGTGCAAGAGGAAACGTTTTTGTTGGCGGCACAGCTTGTCAAAGCAGGTGCGGATATTAAAGCGTATAACGATAATCTTTTCAAGCGGCAATCCAAAGCGCGTGCGGCGTTGTATGCGCAAACCATGAGTAAAATACGATATTACCACGATAACAGATTTGCGTTGATTGTTATTGAAAAGAACGCGTTGGAAACGACGGGTGCGGATGAAAGCATGACGGAAGGCTTTGTGGATTTTCCGCTTAGTGTAGACGGCGTGGAAGTGGCGGCTTCGCTTTTGGAAGTCAACCGCAGACAATATAAAGTTTCTCTGCGGTCAAAACGATACGCGGACGTGAATAAGCTTGCCGGAACATATGGCGGTGGCGGACACGTGAGGGCGGCGGGCTGTATGCTGTTCGGCGAGAAAGAAGACGTGATAGATAGGTTGTCGTATACGGTATCGCAATACCTAGAAGATTGATGAAAAAGTGCATTTCAAACACCAACTTTTTTAGTTGGTGTTTGTTTTTATAAAAAAATATACGCGCACGCAAAAAAATGCGTTACGGGGGGTTGATTTTTTCAAAGAAAAAGTGTATAATAAAAGCGATAATGGTAAAAATTGCTTGTCGCAAGCAAAAGGAGTTGTTTTATGGCTCAAAAATGGAAAAAATTAGATGAAAGCTTATCGTTGAAAGGGGAAACCGCGAAAGTTATTTCTTACGCGGATTATTTTTCTAACCGTCCGCTTTTTTCTTCGTTGCAAGTAAAAAATACGGGCGCAGAAGCGGTGGAGGATTTGACGGTTGCGTTAAGCAATGAAAACGGCATGCTGATTGCTGCGCAAAAGCTGTTGCCGGAAATTCCTTATGAAAGTGCCGTGGAAGTGGATTTTGGTAACGTGCTTTCGCCCTTATATTTTTCCAGCGCGGACGAGGTGCGCCAAGAAACGATTACCGTTACGCTTAGCAAAGATAAGCACGTCATTGCTACTACGGAATTTACCGTTACGACGTTACCGTTTGATTACTGGCAGGGGACGGATGGGGATTTGCAGCTATTATCAGCGTTTGTGCGCCCCCGTCTTGCCGATTGTTCCAAAATGCAAACGGAAGTGATTGCGCAACTGAAAAAATGGAATGCTGATTTTGAAATTGGCGGATATATCAACAACGATAAAAATGCGGTGCGCCGTATCGTTGCGGCGTTGTACGCTTCACTCCGACGTTTGGGCGTTGCGAAAAAGGAAGCGGATATTTCTCGACCTGTATCGGCTGGCGCTGGTGTGAAAATTTTGTCGGATAAAACGGCAAGTCATTTGGAAATGGCGCTGTTTGCCGCCTCTTGCTTAGAAAGTATGGGTTTGCATCCCATTTTGGTGCTTGGCGATAAGCATATTACCTGCGGCGTTTGGCTGTACGACAGCTGTTTCTTGGATACCGTTTCCGATGATATTGCGCGTTTGACTGCGTACGTTTCCGATGGTATTAACAACGTAAGCTGTTTTGACGTGGAAGATTTGTTCTCGGATAAAAATGCGGCGTATGTAACTTCGGAAGTGCATTTTAAGCAAAAATGCGACGCGGGGCTGTTCGATAGATACGTGGACGTACGCCGTTGCCGTGTTTCTAAAATTGCGCCTTTGCCTTTGCGTGCGAAGGGTATTAAAGGCGTGGAAATTTTGTCGGAAGAGGACAGCTCGGCTGAAGCACTGCCTACCGATTTGAAAACGACGCAAAAGCTTTCCATTGACAGTGAGCAAACGAAAGACAAGCAATGGGAAAGACGGCTTTTGGATTTGTCGATGAAGAATACTTTGCTCCATTTCTTGCCGCATAAAACGGCGTTGCACGTGCTTTCTTCCGACGCGGACGCGACGATGGACGCCTTGGAAAAGGACGGGGAATTGTTGCTTGCGCCCATTTCTGCCGAAGTAAAACAAAGGTTGGACAATCCCGTGAAATTCGGTGCGTCCGCCAACGTACAGGGCTTGCGCGAATTGATTGATTTGGAAAACCGTTCGGGGATGCTTAGAACGTATTCTGACGAAAGGACGCTTGCGGAAACAGCTACGCGTTTGATGCGAAAAAGCAAGGAAGCGTACGAAGAATCGGGTACGAAAATTTTGTACCTTGCGCTCGGTTTTTTGAAATGGTATTCGCGCGAAGACGGCGCGGAACATTTTGCTCCGCTCGTTTTACAACCCGTTGCGTTGAAAAAATCTAAGGGCGGCGTGGGCTATGCCGTGACGCTTACGGATGACGATATCTCCGTAAACTCCACGCTTTTGGAATATTTAAAACAGGAATTTAACATTGATATTCGCGGTTTGGAAGGTGCGGTACAGGGTTTAAAAATTTCGGAAATTTTGGCTATGGTGCGCATGGAAATCGTGGGGATGCGTAACTGGGAAGTGTACGACGACGCGTATCTTTCCGTTTTCTCGTTCGCGCGTTATCAAATGTGGTACGATTTACGCCAAAATATCGGGGAATTTTCTCAAAACGAAATCGTGCGTGCGCTTTTAGAAAACAGTATGGTGATTAGCGGCGTGGATACGCGCGTGCAAGAAGACGACGTGCGCCCCGAAGTGACGCTTACACCGTTGCCTGCGGATACGTCGCAATGGTCGGCGATTGCACTTTCGCAAACAGGTAAGAGCTTTGTTTTGCACGGCCCCCCGGGAACGGGTAAATCGCAAACGATTACCAACATGATTGCAAACGCACTCTACGAAGGTAAACGCGTGTTGTTCGTGGCGGAAAAGCAAGCGGCGTTGTCTGTGGTTAAGCGCCGTTTGGATAGATTAGGGCTTGGTGATTTTTGTTTGGAATTGCATTCCAACAAAACGAATAAAACGGACGTGGTGCAAAAGCTTGCGTCTACGCTTTCGCTTGCGGGCGGGGAAGAAAAAGTGCATTTGACGGAACGCGCAAGTACGATTGTCAAATTGCGTGAAGATTTGGCGGAACCCATGGTAGCGTTGCACAAAAAACGCCGTTTGGGTGTGTCTGTGTACGAAGCGTTGCTTGTTTGCTTGAAAAATCAAAACGCGCCCGATATTATGAATATCGAAAGTACGTTCTACGACGGTTTGACGAAAGAGCAAATCGATACGTATGAAAATATGATGATACAGGCGGCGGCTGCGGCAAAGGAATGCGGCGGCGTGTACAATTCGCCGTTCTCCAACGTAAATTTGACGGAATACACAATGGAAGCACGCGACTTTGTATATTGCGCGGCGGAAGTTATGATCGTCGAAATTAAGCATTTGAAGAACTATTTAGCGCTGTTCTTGGATTTGTACCGTCAGCAGGTGAGCACGGTTACGCGCAAGAAACTGGACGGCTTGCATGAAATTGCAACGCTGTTGCAAAACGGAAAACTGAATAAATATTACCGTGAAAACGAAGAGGAATTTTTTGCGTTCTTTAATGCCAACAAACGTTTGGATGCGTACTGGGAAATGTACAAAAAATCCTATAAAAAGCTTGTGGATATTTCCAAGGAATACGAAGAGCTTGGCGAATGGCTCAAAGAAGGCAACACGAATTTTGAGACGAATAGAACGGTGAAATATATCGTTAAGCGTTTGTCGAAAACGGCGGTGTCTA
>JAZQWZ010000135.1:0-6144 GCA_045632625.1 Candidatus Scatosoma sp.
GAAAAATTCCAACTATACGGTTACAACTCACACTACGGGCGATACGTATTGTATCAATTTTCAATTAGCGGAAACGGATACTTTTCAGCCTTGTGTTTTTCACTTGAAAGACCCCGACGAAGCGCTTTATGCTTATAAAAACGCAGAAAAGGCATGGCGGCGCAGAAAAATCGGATATGAACTTTTATGCAAATCTGAGCTGTATAAAATCTTATATTTATTACAAAGCAGTTACACTCGCCCTTATGCGCCTAACTCAAAACAGGCGCTACTCGAACCTGCTGTTTCGTATATTCATAAGCATTACACGGAAGAAGCATTAAGCGTCGAAAAATTAAGTGAATTATGCGGATTTAGCTATGAATATTTTCGTAAATTGTTCCACATCTGTTATGGTTGTTCTCCCGTGAAATATATCAACGACTTAAAGCTTAAACGAGCCAAGGAATTATTGAGTTCAGGCTTTTATACAGTAAACGACGCAGCGTTACAATCGGGGTTTTCCGATTTAAGCTATTTTAGCCGTTTCTTTAAAAAGAGCGTTGGCGTATCTCCAAAGGAGTATTGAAACCAAATTTAAAATCCCACAAACACTTGACAACCATCTAAAAAATGTATATAATATTTATATACATTTTCAAAAGGAGCATAAATATGGTCATTAAAGAAGCTTATTTGCTACGTAATTGCACGATCGAAAAAGTATCCTTAGGTGAATTTTTACCTTCCGAACGCGAACATGGTGTATTAAATATTTTCCCCATAAAACAACAAACAGATTGGTTGGGGTTTGGCGGTTCTTTTACGGAAAGCGCTGCGTATAATTACGCACTTATGAACAAAGAAAATCAACAAAAAACCTTGGAAACCTTATTTGGCGAAAGCGGTTTGAAATATAAGTTTTGTCGTTTGTGCATCGCTTCATCCGATTTTACCTTAGATGAATTTTGTTACGTAGAAGACAACGATTATGACTTACATACTTTCTCTATCGAACGAGATAAAAAATACGTTATTCCCTTTTTGAAAGATGCGATTGCCTACGCAAAGCACCAGCTTTTACTCTTCGCATCGCCTTGGAGTCCCCCTGCCTTTATGAAAGATACTCATAAACGCCCCGAAGGTGGAAAACTTAAAAAGGAATATTATCCCCTGTATGCAGAATATTTAATTAAATTTTTAAAAGCGTATCAATCGGAAGGCATTGAAATCCCCATTTTAACTTTACAAAATGAAGCGAAAGCTAAAACCACGTGGGAAAGTTGTCAATTTACCGCCGAAGAAGAAGCAGAGCTTGCTAAAATCCTGCGCCAAAAATTACAACAGCATCATTTGCAAACAAAATTAATTTGCTGGGACCACAACAAGGAACGCTTATACGAACGTGCTTGCGCTTCCTTTGATAGCGCCGGCGACGTTTTAGACGGTGTTGCTTTCCACTGGTACACGGGCGACCATTACGACGCCATTGATGCTGTACGCAAGCAATATCCTGATAAACTTGTTATCTTATCGGAGTTCTGCCGTTCACTCAGCTCCATAGACCATACAACTACAGCGTACGCAAAAGAGTTGCTTAATACAATCAAGCACGGCACGCAAGGCATTTGTGAATGGAACTTGATTTTAGATGAGCAAGGCGGTCCTTACCACTACCGTATAGAAAACGGTGGTTGCGACGCGCCTATCCGTTTTAACAAGTCAACGCAAGAACTTGCTTTTTCCGAAATTTATTATCAAACGTGGATGTTCGCCCACTTTATAAAACCTAATGCAAATGCCTTGTACACTTCATCCTTTCATGAGCTTGTACAAATTTCCGCAATGCAAAACCCCGACGGTACGATTATTGCAAACATTTTCAATAATACCGATAATGATTACGGTTCTTTGCATGTACGATATAACTGTACTGCCTTGGAAATCAATCTTCCAAAACGTGCGCTTCTTACGCTCGTTTTGCAACCATAATTTCTATAAATAAACAAGATAAGTAAACCTCCCTACAAGCTTGTAGGGAGGTTATATTATTTATAGTAAAATATACATACCAGTTTTATGCCGAATACGGAATTACGTACGTAACTTCGCCCGCCGCATTTTCCACTTTCAACGTATGGTTTTTAAGGGCAACTTCTTGTTTTTCGCCGTCCTTCCAAATAACCGCATAATCGTAAGCGTCATCAAACGTCAGCGTTACAATTTCATACGAGCGCGCACCTTTATCTATCGGGTCAACCATATTGATAACGGAATACATATACACGTCAAATCGTTGATCATAAAGCTCGGTGATCAGTGCGCCTTCTTGGTTTAACGTCACGTCCTTTAACGCAGTAAATTCCCCTTGATCCTTGGCATACTCTAAATATTCGTATTGATACGTTCTCGCATCTTGCACGATATATTTTCGGCTTGTCTTAAAGGTAAAGTTAGTAAACACACAGGCAAATTCTTTATTTTGTGCAATAACATCTTGCATAAAATACCACATTTTCGTCTTTTCCCCATACCATGTCTCAAACGAACACGTTTCTAAGAACCAGCCGTTGCCATCATCGCTATGCACGTAATAGCAGAAATACATAACGCATTTTGCGCCGAAAGCAATCATGATATCGTTCATCCAACGCATATCGTCTTCCGAATAGCCACCACGCGTATCGGTACCATTGAAAGACATATATCGATTGGCTTGTGCAACGCAGTGCATTTCCGCATCGTATTCAGCGCAAACAGCCGCAAGCGCCTGCAAGGAAGTGATCATATAATCTTTTGCCGTATTATACAACGGATACCAGTCGACTGCAACAAAACTTGCACCCGTCTTTTCAAAGAACTTTTCACAAAAAGCCGTATAGCGATACCAACAAATTTCCATTTGAAGTTCGCGCGATTTCTTTGCTTTTTCTTCTACAACTTTATAAAAATCCGTATCGGACATCCCTTCGTAATCCGCAACGTTTAAGGAAAGAATTTCGCAATATTTTTCACGGGAAATTTCCGTCCAAATGCGTTTTTCAGGGTCATGTACCGTATACGTGGAATAACTTGCATAGTCCATAATATTTGCATAAACAATTTTATCCTTATGCCCGTTATTATCCAAAACGCGGCGAACGGCGCGGTATAATCTACCGTACGAACCGTCCAATTCCCAATCCGTTACTTCGTCCCCCATCAAAACGCCGTAAAATGCAGGGTGATTCATATAATCGGAAAGCCAATTTTGTACGGCATAGTCCAAATCCGCGTCACGGGCATACGTCGTGCCATTGATAACGTCTTCATCTTTGGAATTGCCTTGGTAAATTCTGTTATCCGTAATCAAAACTTTCAAGTCCGCTTGTTGCGCCAAATCCAAAACTTCCGTCCACTTGGCTTTACTTACCGCATACGATTGCGGCATAATAACGTCGAAGCCACATTCTTTATAATCTTTAAACTTTTCAAGCGTTACCATGTTGCGCCCGGTAGACCAATCCAATCCCTTCACTTCCGTTGTACCATCATTCACGCTGCCATAAGCAAAGGAAACAAAGTTAGGATTATTGAAAATTGTTCTATCGTAATTAGGCCCTGCGGGAATTTCCTCCGTATCGCCGCACGCCGCACAAGCCAGCGCACAAAGAGAAGCCATCAACGTAGCCGTTATTCGTTTTATCCATTTTTTCATTTTCATGATTATCTCTCCTTACTCGCCTTACGTATTCGGTAAAAATTGCGCGATAGAAGTTGCTTGCTGTAATGCGTACACTTTATCAAACTTGGTTTCATAACCAAAGTTTGCATAAAGGATAATATTTCCGCTAAAATATCCCGCATTAAAGGAAGTACTTTCAATCTTTTTCTGGCATTGATACACAATTTTTTGCGTTTCTCTATTGATAAGCAACGCTTCCAAAATCATATACGGTGTTTCACCTTTCGACACTTGTCTTGCATCTTTCGCTTCTTTAACCCCTACGTAATACGTATATTTAACGTCGGGGCTTGCTTCCAGCTTAATCCCTGCAATTGCCGCATCGCTTTCTTTCCACAACACGTCGCTTGCCGACGTAGAGAAATTGTTTTCCTTTGCCTTATTCGGGCCGTATACCGTAAACGCGTTTTTATCATTTTGCCACGCCTTCCAATCAGTGTAGTGCCCGTTCGCAACGTACACACCCTTGGAACCATCGCTCAATTTACCTACAACTTGATTTGCAAAGAATGCAACCTTGGGTAAGTTATTGCCCGTGAAATCTACTTTTACGTAATTTCCAACGCCGTAATTGCCCTTAAACGCAAAATAACCTACGTCTTGGCGGTTGCGCTCACGCGAAAAACCTGCCTTGAAATGCACGCCCATATTTTCGTCTATTTCGTTATACTTATACGCAACAACGTTATTCTCACTCATAAATGCTTTTGCCGAATCCGCCACTTTCACAACGTCAATGGGAATCATCACGGGATACGTTTGTTCATCTTCCGTAATCACCGTAAAGTGGAAAGCGTGTTGCTTATCTTCCGTAAAGGTAAACGACGTTTTACCGCTTAAATCTTCTTCCCCGTCTTCCCCTATCCAAACGTAATCGGGGCGAATGGTATAATCATAATACGATTTAATATCCCATTCCACGGTTGATAAATATTCTTCAAAAACAAGGGTAGAGCCCAAAAGCGCTTCCATATTTTCCGCTTTTAAGTTATATCCAACTTGCAACTGCGGAACGACAAGATTAAAATTGGCAACGTACGTGCCTTCATTTTCACCGCCGAGCACCGTGTAGGTAATTGTATATTCCCCAGGCGCCAAGCCAAGCGTTTCCAGTGCGCGGCTGCTTGTTATATCTTCCGACCAAGACCCGTCTTTTTTCGCAAGAACAATGGTATACTCACTATCATTCACAACGTCCACGTAATCCGTAACGTAAAAAGTGTTACCGATTTTAAGGTCAACCAAATACCCTTTCAAGAAACCGGTGAACGCGTCTTCATCGAGCACGTCTCCATCCTTCGAAACACAAGCCACGGCCATCCCACAAGTTACGCCGGCTAAAAGACAAGCAAGAAACGCTCTAAAACTTTTCTTCTTATTCATATTGCATTCTCCTTTTTGATTATCCGCCATTCGCCGCCACTCGGCAGCGAATGGCAATAAACGCTTTAATTTTTCACCGCAACAATATCGTCAATCACTTTACCGCCACGTCATCGATATACGTATCGCCAGTTCTTATAACGTTACCATTCTCTTGGCTAAAACCGATAGAAAGATACATATCGGAAACCACGTCGCCTTTTGCAGTCAACCACGAATTGTAAGCTTTTCTTGACAGCGTAACAAGGAAATAGCCATCCGTATAGCTCGGCGCAGACGTAAAGCCCCAACTAGTACGTTGCAATGCCCCGCTCGCATCCTTATACCAAGCATTGTTATACGAACCGCCCGTGCGATAAACGGGGTGCTCGCTATATACCTTAAAGGATACCGCCGTAGCGTTTTCATCTGCAAACGCTTGCGCCAACCAAGCCGCATCAAAGCCGATTACAAAATACCCTTCATTGTCGTTTCGTACCACTTTCAACGCGGTGTTGCCAGGTGCAAGCTCTACGCTTTCCAAAGACGTTTTACCCTTAGAAGAACCGCTGTAAGGCACAACGCAAGCCAAATCCTTAGGCACTGCGTTAATTACGATATCGTCAATGTACGTGTCGCCCGGTTTTACCACCGCGTCATTTTCGCCGTAGAACCCGATAGAAAAATACATATCCGATTTCAAGTTGGGCTCACACGTTACGCCATTCACGTCGACGCCCGCCAGCAAAGAGTTGTACCATTTTTCATATTGCGCTTTGGTCAACGTAAGGTTAAAATAGCCATCCGTTTTACTGGGGGCTCCGGTAAAGCCCCAGCTGGTACGTTGCAATTTACCGTTGGCATCTTTATACCACGTATTGTTAAAGGAACCGCCCGTGCGATACTTGGGATGATTCGTGTAAACCTTAAACGAAATACTCTTCGCCGTGGGATCGCTAAATACGTAGGCAAGCCATTGCGCGTCAATACTAAACGTGAAATATACTTCATACGTTTCGTTAAATTTAGCCGCTTTATTGCCTGCCACACGCTCTTCTATCGTAAGCGTAGTGGTTTTT
>JAZQWZ010000136.1:0-2014 GCA_045632625.1 Candidatus Scatosoma sp.
GCCGTCTGCAACCAAAAGGTTTTTAATAAGACCGGGGAACGGAGAAAGTACCTTTTCGCCGTTTGCAGGCGCTGCTTTGGGAGCAGGAGCCGCCACGGGCGCAGGAGCAGCCGCGGGAGCAGGTGCTGCAACAGGTGCAGGAGCCGCTACGGGCGCAGGAGCAACAGGTGCATACGCAACAGGAGCGGAAGCAGTTGCGCCAACTTCTTCAACCCCTACTTGATAAGTTTTTCCATTTACAGTGATAACAAAATTACGCATAATTTTTCTCCTTAAATTCTCTTAATTCTTTTTACAATGAAACCGCATTCGGGTTTCGCTTGTTGATAATACGCCATAAGCGCAGCGGTAATTACCGCGACAGTTTCTTCGGAAAGCTCTTCTTCAACAGCAACGGGTTGCGATACCGTTTTAGGTGCAGGCTTTTCCTTTTTAACAGGTTGCGTTTTTTGCGGTTTAGCAAAGAAAGGTTGCCCTTGCATAAACGCCATACATCTACCGATAAACCAAACGATAAAAATTAAAAACGCAATGCCGGAAAATACAATCAAGAACCCGATAAGCGCATATAACGCCGATTCAGGAACACTTACAGTTGCATCTAATAAAGCATTCAACATTTTTTCACCTCTTTATCTTGCAAGCATTTGCAAGGAAGCAATCAAATATTGTTTTACGAACTGCGGTTCGATGATTGCATCGATATAGCCGTCTTTGGCAGCATGGATAGGGTCAGAGTTTTCATCCGCATATCTTTCTTCTACCGCTTTTCTATCCGCTCTTTCATCACCAAGCTCTACAACTGCACCTTGTGCGCTATCGAACAAGGAAATTTTTGCATTAGCAAACGCACACGTATAATCAAAGCCAACGGATTTTGCTGCGAATAACGAATAACCCAAACCGATTGCCTTTTTATAAACAACCGCAATCTTAGCTGTATCAATCGTGTCAAGCATATCTAAATATTCAGCAGCCTCTTTCATTACACGGCTGTTGTTTGCACAGGCGCAAGGACAAATACCCTTAACGTTCGCGAACGTAATAAACGGTAATTCGTAGCAACATGCAAATTCCGCAAAATTCTTAATTTTAGCAAGCTTTGCCGCATTTAATTCCACGCCTTCTTCGCCGCCGTCAAATACTACCGCGGCAACCGCAATACCTCCGATACGGCCAAGGATCGTTTTAACGTCTGCTTGATAGCCCGACCAAACCTCGATGGGACTTTCAAAAATCGACATAAGCGTAGCCGCGTCGCATGCAACATTCAATGCAGGAACACTCGCGTTCAATTCCGCATCCACAAAAGGCGTTGCAATCAATTCGCTAATAGCAATAATCGTATTTCTAACTTGCGCCAAATCTTGCACTTCAAACGCGGGAATACCTGTCTTATCCAAGGCTTTTGCACTGCCCACTTCTTCTTTTGCAAGGTTTTTACCTGCCTTCGCGGAAATAACAAACGGGCTGTTTACAGCCAAAACACTCTTATTCTCCACAAAGAAAGTGAAATCCGCAATCGCGGCAAGCATAGCAGCCGAGCCGTAAACTTCGCCGTTTACAACTACGTATTGAGGCACAACGCCCTTTAATTGCGTACTACGCAACAAAAGCTTTGCAAGTCCTTCCAAAACGGTTACGCCTTCGCCTACTTGTACGCCTTTCGTATTCAATACGTAGATAACAGGCGTAGCATTCTTTTCAGCAGCGTCTAAGCACTTTGCAATCTTGTCGCAATTTGCTTTAGAAAGACCGCCGTCAAATGCATTAAAATTCTGCCCAACGAGATAGTACGGATAACCGCAAATGGTCGCAAAACCAGTTACGACGCCTTCCCCTGCGGTTTCTTCGTTATAAAACTCGTTCTTAGAAAAGCTAAACGCGGAAAGTTCAACAAAGCTATCCTCATCGATAAGCGCCGTGATGCTTTCTCGAACGTCTTTGCTAACCTTTTCAATTTCTGCTTTTCTTTCATGCAGTTGTTGAATTTTGTCCATGATGTATCCTCCAA
>JAZQWZ010000137.1:0-22505 GCA_045632625.1 Candidatus Scatosoma sp.
CGTGCGCGACGGTTTGAAACCCGTACACAGACGTATTTTGTTCTCTATGCACGAAATGGGGCTTTACAACGATAAAGCAACCCGTAAGTGCGCGCGTATCGTCGGTGACTGTATGGGTAAATATCACCCCCACGGCGACAGCTCCGTATACGACGCACTCGTGCGTTTGGCGCAAGATTTCACCATCAATTTCCCGCTTGTTTTCGGACACGGGAACTTTGGTTCGGTGGACGGCGACAGCGCGGCAGCAATGCGTTACACGGAAGCGAAGCTTTCCAAGCTCGCGGCGGAAATGCTCAAGGACTTGGATAAGGAAACTGTCGACTTTATCCCCAACTTCGACGGCAGCGAAGAAGAACCTACCGTGCTCCCTGCAAGATATCCCAACTTGCTTGTAAACGGTGCGGACGGTATCGCCGTTGGTATGGCGACCAACATTCCGCCCCACAACCTTGCGGAAGTTATCGACGGCACGATTGCCATGATTGATAACCCCGAGATTACGGTCGATGAGCTGATGGAATACATCCCTGCTCCCGATTTCCCTACGGGCGGTATTTTGATGGGCAGAAGCGGTATTCGCCAAGCGTACAGAACGGGACAAGGCAGACTGGTTATCCGTTCCAAGTGTGAAATTGAAGAATACGGCACGGGCGGCAACGCGCGTTCGCGTATCGTCGTTACGGAAATCCCCTACCAAGTAAATAAAGCGCAGCTTATCAAAACGATTGCGGACATGGTCAACGATAAACGCCTGGAAGGCATCTCGGACATCCGCGACGAATCGGGCAGAGAAGGTATGCGTATCGTGATCGAAGTTAAGAAAGACGCCAACGCGCAAGTCGTTTTGAACACTTTGTACAAAAAGACGAAATTGCAAAGCTCGGACGGTATCATCTTGCTTGCCCTTGTGGAAAACGGTACCGAACCCAAAACGCTTAATTTGCGCGACGTTTTATATCACTATCTCAACCACCAAAAGGAAGTTATCACCCGCCGTACGCGCTTCGAGCTTGCAAAAACGGAAGAACGCGCGCACATTATCGCAGGCTTAGTGCTTGCCCTTGCCAACGTGGACGAAGTTATCAAGATTATCAAAGCGTCGGCGGACAAAAATGCGGCGGTAGAAGGTTTGACGGCGGCGTTTGAGTTGGACGAAAAACAAGCCAACGCTATTTTGGAAATGCGTTTGCAAAGATTGACTTCTTTGGAAGTGGAAAAACTCAAAGCGGAACTCAACGAATTGTACGCAACGATTGCCGATTTGAAAGATATTCTCGCCAACGAATACCGCGTAATGGATATTATCCGTAACGACTTGACGGAAATCAAAGCGAAATATCCTTCGCCGAGAAAGACGGAAATTTCCGTAGACTACGGCAATATCGACGACGAAGATTTAATCGACAAAGAAGACGTAGTTATCTCGTTGACGCATTCGGGCTATATTAAGCGTTTGCCTGTCGCTGAATACAAAGCGCAAGGCAGAGGCGGCCGCGGTATCACCGCACATAGACCCAAGGACGAAGACTACGTGGAAAAAATGTTCGTTTCCAGCACGCACGATCCTATCTTGTTGTTCTCTTCGTTTGGTAAAGTGTATTCCATCAAGGGCTACGAAATTCCCGAAGCCAACCGCACGGCACGCGGCAGAGCCGTTGTCAATATCATTCAGCTTGACCCGGGTGAAAAGATTGAAACGGTATTACCCGTGAAAGAAGACGGTTCGGGTTACTTGATTATGGCAACGCAAAAGGGGCTTATCAAGAAAACGTCCACCGATGAATTTAAGCGTATCCCCAGAAATGGTAAAATTGCTATCCGTTTGTTGGAAGACGATAAGCTTATCTCCGTTCAATTTACTACGGGCGAAAACGAAATCTTTATCGCGTCGCAAGGCGGTAAATGTATCCGCTTCTCCGAAACGGACGTTCGTCCTACCGGCCGCGGTACGCAAGGCGTTCGCGCAATGACGCTCAATAAAGACGATATCGTTGTGGATATGTTGATTGTTGATCCCGCGCAAGATTTGTTTACGCTCACTTCGCTTGGCTATGGTAAACGCTCGAAGTTTGGCGATTATCGTTTGCAAAGCCGTGGCGGTAAGGGTATCAAGGCGGGCGTATTCAATGAAAAGACGGGTTACGTTGTCAATATGAAGCTGGTTACCGACGAAAATGATATTATGATTATCACAACAGGCGGTACGATTATCCGTATGCACGCGGATACCATCAGCCAAATCGGCAGAGCGACGCGCGGCGTGAAAGTAATGAACGTAAAAGATAGCTTGGTGGCAACCGTTGACGTTACCGAACGCGACGACGAAGCGGAAACGCAAGCCCCCGAAGAAACGGCGGCGGATTTATCCCCCGAAGATTTGGCGGAAGTAATCGACGACGAAACGACGGACGAAACGCTTGAAGCGGAAGAAACTACGGAAGAAACCGTATCCGATGAAGAATAATTTGTAAAATAAAAACACTGCTTTGTTTTTTCCAAAGCAGTGTTTTTTTGTGTTTGGGCATACCATGTACGCGTTTAACAATATTTATAGACTAAAAAATAAACCCTGACTGTTCGTCAGGGTTATTATTTCGCCGTTTTTTACGCTACGGGATAAACGCTTGCTTTCTTTTTGTCTTTGCCCATTCTTTCGTAACGAACCACGCCGTCAACAAGAGCAAACAAGGTGTCGTCTTTACCGATACCTACGTTCGTGCCGGGGTGGATTTTCGTACCTCTTTGACGAACGAGAATGTTGCCTGCAAGAACTGCTTGGCCGTCGCTACGCTTCGTACCAAGACGTTTCGCTTCGCTATCTCTACCGTTGTGGGAGGAACCCGTACCTTTTTTATGAGCGAATAAACTGATGAAAATCATTTTTATCTCTCCTTAAAATCAAATTTGTGTCGGCTGAAAAACGCCGAAGTTGCAATCAAAGTTAAAATTAGAGTTCAATCTTTTCAACTTTCACTGCGGTAAAGGGTTGTCTGTGGCCTTGCTTTTTACGTTCGTTCTTTTTAGCCTTATACTTGAAAACGATAATTTTCTTCGCTTTGTCTTGCTTAACGACCGTAGCAGTCACTTTTGCGTTTTCTACTTCCGCACCCGCTTTGATACCGTTATCGTCAGAAACCATAAGCACTTTAAAGGTTACGGTGTCGCCTTCGTTTGCCGCGAGCTTTTCTACGCGTACTACGTCGCCTTCCGCTACTTTGTATTGCTTGTTTCCGTTATCGATGATAGCGTACATACAATTTTTACCTCCTCTTTCCAGTCTCGAAGAATATCCAAGGCGTGCTCTTTTCAAGGGAAAACCCTGTTTTTGAGCAACTTAAAATTAGCCCGTTTCTATCGGCTCGACTAATACTATACCAAATTTCTATATCTTCGTCAAGCGTTTTTGCTTTATTTTTGCATTTTTTGCGTATTTTTTTTGCGCGCGTGCGAAATAATAAAGATACCAAACAATAAGGAGTTTTTTTATGGAAAACGAAAAAAATAAACAATCGGAAGAAATTTTAGCGGAAATTTATAGAAACGCACAGCTTGCCCTGCAATCTATTCACGATATTTTACCGCAAGTGGAAGACGAAAAAATCAAGGAAGAACTTATGTTACAACACGAAGAATACGAACGCTTTTCTTCGCGCGCGGCGTGTCTTGCCAAGGATAGAGGCATTGAGCTGAAAGAACCGAATATGTTTAAAAAAGCTATGATGTGGGGTTCGATTAAGATGAGCTCGCTTTCCGACAATTCTCGCTCGCATATCGCCGATATGATGTTGCAAGGCACGGTAATGGGTATTTCCGCTTTGCGCACCTCGGAAAACGAAACGATGAACGGCGCAAACGAAGATATTATGCATCTTTTGAAAGAAATGATTTTAAAAGAAGAAGAGTTTGAAAAAACTTGGAAATCGTATTTATAATCCCGTGCGACGGGGGGCGTCACCTTTCTATCTCTTATGGTGGCTTAGGTGATACTCTGTCGCAACCCTTTGGCGTAGGAAAATACAAGCAAGACGCGAAACGCGAGTATTGCTTGACGGGAGCGTACTTGGGCGTACGTGACCGAAAGCAAACGCAAGCGCGACAAAGTATTGCGACGCATTTTGTAGGCAAAAAAATTAGGGGCTGGTGTGCGATGATTGCATACCTGCCCCGTTTATTTTACATTTTTCGTGTTATTTAAGCGTTTTCTTCGCCTTGCGTTTGCTCCGCTTTTTTGTGGTGTTTATGACCATGGAACCAGTGGTGATGATGAGGGCAATCGTCCTTATCTTTTTCCGTGCTGTGGTGTGAACGGATAAGCAAGAAGTCTACCAAAATTGCCACTACGTACATCGCCAACGTGAAATACAAAATGTTTTGATAGCTGCCCGTTGCGTTGTAAATTACGCCTGCAATTTGGTTACCCGTCAAGCCTGCGAACGCCCAAGCGGAAAGCGCGATACCGTGGATAGCGGAAATTTTACCCATGCCGTACACGTCAGACAAAAGCGTAGGCAGGTTAGAAAAACCGCCGCCGTAACCAAGGTTTACGACAATCATCAAAATTACGCAAAGAATAGCGATATGATTGCTGATTGCGCCCGTAAACATAGCCACTGCGGTAAATACAATTTCCGTTACTAAAATAATTTTATAGATGGTGTTTCTGTCTTCCATATGGTCGCCGATGGAAGAATATCCCAAACGGCCAGCTGCGTTACAAAGCCCGGTAACCGTGCAGAGAATTGCCGCTACGCTGCCACCCAAACCAACTGCTTTGTAGATAAACTTTTCGTAGGAAATAAGCGCAAGACCGCAGGTGATATTGATATAGAATACCAACCAAATACCGATAAATTTCGGATCTTTAAAAATCGTGAAACGCTTGAAGAATTGCCCGATGGTTTGTTTTTCACCGTGTTTTTCCACCCAGCCTTCGGGCTTTTTCAACAGCAAGTGCCCCACGAACATCATGACAAACCATACACACGCGAGAATATACAATGCATTTACAACGCCGACACCCTTAATTAACGCTTCGATAACGGGCGAGAATACCATTTTCGCCGCACCGAAACCTGCTACTGCCAAGCCGGTTGCCAAGCCTTTGTTGTCCTTAAACCAAAGCATAAGCGTTTTTACGGGCGATAAATAACCAAGCCCCAAACCAAAGCCCATGATTACGCCGTAGAACAAAAGCACCAAAATCATGCTGTGTAATTTCACTGCCAACGCCGTACCCGCAATACCTATCGCAAAACAGATGGTTGCAATCAAGCTTGCTTTATGAATGTCTTTTTCCACGAAGTCGCCAAGAAACGCCGCGCTCATACCAAGGAAGAAAATAGCAAGGGAGAATGCCCAGCCAAGTGCCGACGCACTCTTTCCTGCCGCTTCAAACGCCGCTTGAATATCGCCGCTGAAAATCGACCAACAATACACCGTACCGATACTGCAATGCAAAAGCAAAGCAGGGATAGCGGCTCTCGTCCATTTGTTTGAGAATTTTTTCATTTTTTATACCTTCTTTTGTTTATTTATTTTTGGCTTTGTCACGGAAGATGGTTGATTTATGCAAAAAAATACTTTTTGACAGTTTGATGAGAAAAATACAAGAAAGACAAGTATTTTGTGAGGGCGCATACCCCCAGCGGTCTGTAACCGAACAAAACACGTAGTATTTCGCAATATTTTTCCATCAAAAATCAACCAAATGATGTGACAGAGCCTTATTTTTAATCTTTTTTCACAAACCTTGCCTATTATAGTCCTATTTTTTTTATTTGTCAATAAAAAAGGGGTATAATTTTTTATTTTTTGTTAAAAACAAAAAAATCTCACACGCACATAATACGTACATTTTCCTTTTAAAATCCTTTAATAAAAATAGGAAAAACGCCTTAATATAGTATTTTGCCCCACCCATGTACGCAATCAAACAAAAAACACGCGTTTTTTTGCGTGTTTTAGGTTTATAAAATTTCTGCTTTGGATATATTTTTTACAAAGGATTTTTTCGTTCCTTGCCTTGTCCGCGCGGATATTTATCGGGCGTGTGTTTATGCTTTTCCACCACGGCAAGCGTTCTGTCGCCGTACTCAAAAGGCAAGGTATACGCAAATACGTCCTTTAATGTGCCGCCAAGCACTTTATAGGCGTTTTTCGCTTCGTAAATTTCCTGAGTATCCCCGCTTTTATAGGCGATAAACGTACCGCCCACCTTGACGAACGGAAAGCAATATTCTGTCAGCGTGTTTTGCCGAGCCACCGCACGCGCCGTTACGTGATCAAAACTTTCCCGAAATTTCGCGTCCTTTGCCGCGTCTTCCGCACGCATATTATAAATATGCATATCGGATAACCCTAACTTATCCACAACTGCGCGTAAAAATTCACATTTTTTCCCTACGCTTTCAAAGAGCGACATCTTCAAATCAGGGCGTAAAATTTTAAGAGGAATAGAGGGGAAACCAGCCCCTGAGCCTATCTCCGCCACGCTTGCGTTTTGCTTAAAAAGAAACGCGCCCACTGCCGAATCCACAAAATGCTTATACAGCATATCCTGTTCTTCTAAAATGGTGGTAAGGTTATATTTTTCGTTATATTCCAGCAAAAGCGCGCGAAAAGCGTCGAAAATTTCCTTGCGTTCGCCTTGAATTACCTGCGTATAAAATTGTATTTGTTCCTGCATATCCATATCCTTATTATAGCACACAAACGCAAAAATAGCAATGCTTTTAACACCGTTTTTTTCTAATTTTTCTTTGCCGCTTTTTTTACTGTCCACAGCGTTGTGGATGCGTTATCAACATTGTGGATAAAACCTGTGGATAACGTGTGATTTGTGTATATTTATACATATATACACGCATATTTATACATTTGCATTTTTTATACTTTTCTTACTTATCCACTTGTCCACTTTTTATACACATTTTTATCCACCGTTTTTTATAGGGTTGTCCACCGCCGCAAATTTTGTCGAAAGCCTTGTAAATAAAGGGTTTACAGGCTGTTAAACTATACGTTGTCCACAGTTCCACAATACCCTACTAATACTACTGCTTTAACTAATTTATTTATAACATAACAACAAGCAAGGAAAGGCAGGTTGCCATGCTTTGCAAATTTTTTCAAAAAAATACAAAAAAAGTTGGCAGTGTGCGCTTGACAATTAAAAAAGATGTGATATAATAACGCTAACACGCACGGGGAAAGCGTGAAAAGAATAAAAAAGGAGCGAAGTATGATCGCGCAACAATTATACATACAACAAATTGAAAAACCGCAAAGCTGCGCGTTTACGGGGCATAGAAAGCCGTACGACAGTTTTCCAAAATCGGGGTTAAAAAAGCAAGTGCAAGCGCTGATAAAAAACGGTTGTACCGTCTTTTACTGCGGTATGGCGCAGGGGTTTGATTTGTTAGCGGCAAAAATCGTTTTAAAAGAAAAAAAACGCCATCCCGAGGTGAAATTGATTGCTTGCATACCCTGTCACGAACAGGAAAAATATTTTCCTGCCGCAGAGAAAAAAGCGTATCGAGAGCTTGTCAAAAAAGCGGACGAACGCGTGTGTTTAGCCGAGCATTATTACCGCGGCTGTATGCAGGCGCGGGATCGGTATATGGCGGATAACGCCGAAGCGATGATTGCGTATGTAAGAAAGGAAACGGGTGGCGCGGCGTATACGGCAGGATATTTCCAAAAAAAGTACCCGTATAAACCGCTGATAGTATTATAAAAAGCAGGTTATTTTTTCTTTTTAAGAAAAAGGGCGTGAAAATGTTGGTGTTTTGCGTCCTTTTTGCTTGCAAAAAAACGGTAGGTATGGTAAAATAGATTGAACGAGAAAAATAAGGGGAATATCCCCTACCGTTTTATTTGTAAACAGGAGAAGAAAAGAAAATGAAATTTTTATGTAGCGGTATGATTTTGTCGGATGCGGCGTTCACGGTAAGCAAGGCTTGCGCGTCGAAAACGGTTACGCCCATCTTGGAATGTGTAAAAATCAAAGCGGAAAACGATACGCTTACCTTAACGGCGTACGATGGGGAAATTTCCATTGAAAAGAAAATCAAAGCGGAAGTTTTGGAAGAAGGCGAGCTTTGCGTAAACGGTAAATTTTTTGCGGATTTCGTAGGCAAGATTTCCTTGGACGAAGTGGAAGTAGTCACCGACCAAAAAGGCGTGCTTATCCGTTACGGCGAAAGCGAAAGTTATATGCAAACGCTGCCTGCAAGCGATTTCCCCGTAGTAACGGCGGCGATGATTGACGAAGATAAGTTTTTCCAAATCAAAGAAGCGGATTTAAAAGCGCTTATCTCTTCCGTAGTATTTTGCTGTGCGACGGATGAAAGCCGCCCTATCTTAAAAGGCTGTCTTTTAGAATGTAAAGACGGCACGCTGTACGCAACGGCGCTTGACGGATTTAGAATGGCGTGCTCCTACCAAAGCGCAACGGCTGGCGCGCAAATGAAAATCGTTTGCCCTGCAAGAACGCTTGTGGAAATTTCCAGAATGCTGGAAGGCGAAGAAGATTTAAAGGTATTTGCGGATAAAAACCGTTTGATGGTTGCCGTGAAAGACACGGTTATTACTTCGCGCTTGTACATGGGCGAATTCGTTAGAAAGGAAAACATTTACCCCGTAGATTTTACGACCAAGGTACTTGTTAAAAAACCCGAACTGGTACAAAGTATCGAACGCGCGGCAGTGCTTACGCGCGGCGATAAAAACAACCTTGTAACCTTCGATATTAAGCCCGGCAAAATCTACGTAACGGCAAACTCGGAAATGGGCAAAGTGGAAGAAACGATTATGGGCAAAGTGGAAGGCAAGGAATTAAAAATTTCCATGAACGGTAAATTCTTGCTCGACGCTGTAAAAGTGTTGGAAGAAGAGGAAATTTTGCTTTCCTTTAACACTTCTATTTCGCCGTTCACGGTAGAAAATAAAACGGACAAGCGTTCGCAATATCTCGTATTACCCGTGAGAACGAGCGCGTCCGCGCAATAAACGCGCGTAAAAAAAGTGAAATAAAACGCAAAGATAGGCAAAAACGCTTGACGGACGCGGGTTATTTCGTTATAATAAAATGCGTTGCGTGTGAAAAAACACGAACGAAAACAAAGAAAAAATAAAAATCGGTAAAAACCGAAATCAGGAGAAATATCATGAAAAGAACGTATCAACCTAAAAAAAGACAAAAAAGCAAAGTACACGGTTTCCGTAAGAGAATGGCAACGACGGCAGGCAGAAAGGTGTTGAAACGCCGTAGAGATAAAGGCAGAAAGAGACTTACCCACTAAGCCTTGGTTTTGCCGTATTGCTCTTTGGGAATAAAACCATATAAAATAAAAAAGTATTCCTTTCCTAGCGTTTAATGGGAAAGGATTTACCTTTTATTGTACGGCTTTTGCAAAGTAAAAAAAAGTGAAAGTAACCCCATACGGAGAAACGGAAAATGAAATTTTTACGACTTAAAAAACAAGCGGATTTTCAAAAACTGTTTCAAAAAGGCAAGCGCGCGTTTGCACCGTCTTTGATGGTAGTATACTTTAAGGCGGACAAAACGACGATGGGGATTTCCGTAGGAAAAAAACACGGAAAAAGCGTACAACGAAACAGGATAAAACGACTTTTAAGGGAAGCGTTTCGCAGTGTTTTGCCTGAAATGCAAGGCGCGTATAAACTTATTTTAGTGCCTAAGGTGAGCGAAGCATACGCGTTTGAAACGTATAAAAAGCATTTACAATGGATCATCAAAAAAGAGAATTTGTAAAACTGCCCTTTTTCTCGATTTTAAAAGAAAACTGGCGTTATTTAAGAAAAAAGGTATTTAAGCCGTATCTTAAAATTTTTTGTATGAAAGCCATTTTGTTTTATCAAAGACGCATTTCTAAGCATACCTGTATGTATAGACCGACCTGTTCGCAATATACTATGGAGTGCATCAACAATCACGGCGTACTTATCGGGATTTTGCTTGGCGTTTGGCGGATTTTACGGTGCAATCCTTTTACCAAGGGCGGATACGATCCCGCTCCGGAAAACTATTTTCGTAAACGCTGGCTTTTGTAAGTAGACGCTTTTAAGCAGTCTAAAAAAATAAACAAAAACAAGGAACAAAAATGGGACTTTTTAACCTTTTAGCAGATTTATATATTCCTGTATACGGACAAACGTTCGACGTTTCGCTGGGCTGGGTGGCGCAAATTATCCGCTGGCTCATCAACGGCGTAGGTATTGTAGGTATCGGGATTATCGTATTTTCATTGCTTTTAAAAGTAATCGTTTTGCCGTTTGATATTTATCAACGCATCAATATGCGTAAGCAAAACATTAAAATGAAAGAAAATCAGGCAAGAATGGAAAAACTGCAAAAGCAGTACGCCAACGATAAGCAAATGTATCAACAAAAGGTTATGGAAATGTACCGCGAAAACGGACTTTCCGTAATGAGTTCTTGCTTGCCTATGATTTTGTCGATGGTTATCTTTATCGTGGCTATCGGCGGTTTTAACGCGTATTCGCAATATTCCAACGTAGAAAACTACAACATTATGGCGAACGCGTACAATGCGAAAGTGGAACAAATGATTGCGCCTTTGAAAGCGGATAATTTGGTGGAGTTTGACGAAGCCAACTCGCAATACGTAATCAAGGCGGAAAATATTCAAGCGGTAAAAGAGAAAGACGCGGGCTTGAAAGCGGCGATTGAAGGCGCGGAAGCAGGTAACGAAAGCGCGGCTGTACAAGCGTATTATCAAAATGCGGCGCAGGACGAAGTGGTTACCGTATACGAAACGAAAGTTAAGGAAGAGAAAACCAAATTCTTGTGGATTAAAAACATTTGGGCTACGGACGCAAGCTATAAGCACCCCGTTTTGGATTATTCTGCGTTCAAAAGCGAAATCAGCAGGGAAGAATTTGAAATTCCCGGCAACGACGAGGCAAGCTTAACGGAAGCGATCGGCGCAACGAAAAACTCGCCCTACGAAGAAAACGCGTACAACGTTATTACGGGGAAATTGACCGAACAAAAGCAACAAGCCAACGGTTATTATATCATGATCGTGCTTTCTATCGGTACGATTATTTTGCAACAAGTGATTACCATGCGTTCTCAAAAAGAACAATCACAATTCTCGTCCGTAGACGGGCAAGGCGCGCAACAACAAAAAACGACGCTCTTTGTTATGACGGCAATGTTTGCCGTGTTCTCGTTTATGTACAGCGCGGCGTTCTCTATCTACATGGTTGTGAGCAATATCACTTCGCTTATTTCCACCATTGTCATCAATAAATTTGTAGATAAAAAGGCGGAAAAACAAGAAGCGGAAGCAATTAGAAATAAATACAGCAAGGGCTATAACCGCACGATTAACAAAAAAAATTAAGAAAAAATTAACCACTCCGCGTAAGGGAATGCGGATAAAAGGGAGTTATTATGAACTATACGGAATTTACGGGTAAAACGGTGGAAGAAGCCGTTGAAAACGGGCTGAAAGAGCTTGGTTTAACCAAAGAACAAGCGGATATCCGCGTGCTGGAAGAAGGCAGAAAAAAATTGTTTGGCGCAGTGAAAGCGCGCGTGGAAATTGCGCCTATTTGCTGTAAAAACACCGCTTGCGAAAAGCCTGCTTGCACGGCAAAAGTAAATGCGAATGCAACCGACGGCGAAAGAACGGTAGCTTTTTTGGAAGGCTTGTTTGATATTTTGAATGTAACCGCTTGCACGGAGCTTGTGGCGGAACAAGACAAAATCGAAATCAACGTAACCGCAGCAAACAGCAAGTTTGTGATTGGTAAACACGGCGAAACACTCGACGCTATTCAAACGCTTGCAGGCGCTGTGGCAAACACGGGCAGGGACGATTATAAACGCGTAGTCGTTGATTGTGAAAACTACCGTGAAAACAGAGAAGCAACGCTGGAAAAGCTTGCGGATAATTTGTCGCAAAAGGCAATCCGTTTGGGTAGAAAAATCCGTTTAGAACCCATGAACCCGTATGAAAGACGCATTATTCACGCAACGCTTTCTAAAATCGACGGCGTGAAAACGGAAAGCGAAGGCAAAGAACCTAATCGTTATATCGTGATTATCCCCGATAATTTGGAAGATGCGGACGCGCCCGCTTTGGAAGCAAGAAACGACAATCGTGACAGAAATCGCGGCAGCCGTAACGGTAACCGCGGAAACAGAAACGGCGGTAAAGGCGGTTTTAATAAAGACCGCGGCAGCCGCGGCGGTAAAAATTTTAACCGCGGCAACGGCGGTAAGAGCACGGGCGGCACGACCATGAAAGCCAGCTCCGATTTCTTCGGTATTTTCCTTGGTAACTCTGGCAACAAATCCGACGAAGAATAATGGTAATAAAAAGTAAAAAAAACTCGGTTTTAGCGTGGTGTCCTTAACGGACAAATCACGCTAAACTATGATTGCCCAAGTTCGCACGGCGAACTTTTTGGGCAAGGTATGAGTTATGAGATGCTTTGCACCGTTATGATTGGCTTCGCCAAGTTATAGTTAGTAGGGCAATCATATCATAACATTTGCATAGCAAATTCATAACGGTGAGCGTAAGCGAGCCTTATAACTCTAAACTGAAAACGAGCAGAAAAAGAGAGAACATTTCGGCTATAAACCGATTTGTTCTCTCTTCTGTCGTTATAAGGGGTTGGGCTTAGCCCATATTTGCGTTTGACCGGTCAAATGCGATGCTCGCATTTGATGGTTTTTAAAAATTCTCCGCTAAGAACATCAGCCCTTTATGCCGAGTTTTTTTGTTTGTAATTTTTTTAGAATATTAGTTTTGTAAAAAGTTTACACCGTGGCGTTGCATGGATTTTACACCGTAATATAACGGCGTACCTAAGCCGTACACCCAAATAAGCTCGGTAAAGCCGATGGAAAGCGCGTAGGTGAAATACAGTGTAACACTTGCCGTAGTTTGTCCATCGGACGGATACAAAAAAACGATAATCAGCGGAATAATAAGCGCGTTGAAAAGTACGGGCGCGATACCGCCTATCAGCAATCTATTGCTATCTTTTTTGATAAATACCCCTACCATGTACGTGATGAGCGCCGCTAAAAGTGTGGCAAGCGAGCCGATAAGTACGTCGTATAAAAAGAATGGCGATACCAAATTAGACAGCATACAGCCCACGTACAGGGCGGGCACTGCCTCAACGAAAAATAGCGGTAAAATACAAAGCGCCTCTGCGGGACGGATCTGTAAAGGGCCGAAAGCAAAGGGCATAAATGCGTACGTCGTTGCCACGTACAAGGCGGCAATCACGCCTGCGCGACAAAGACGTTTTGTAGAAAACGTGCGTTTCATATAAAATTCACCTCGGTTTTTTTAATGGGAAGTGTTTGCCGAAAACCTTCCTTGCGACAAGTATTATAGCATACTTTCTTCTTGCTTGTCAACGATTTTTTTATTGTTGTATAAAATAGAAGAAAGCGCTTCGGAAATAATTTCCGACATGGAATAAACCAAATTTAAGCGAGTGGTGTTAAATAAGCCGTAATTCGCCACGGATTTTTCCGCTACGATTGCTAAGATGGAAATATCGCCCACTGCGCCAAGTTTTTTATTTGCGCCTGCGCCGGGGAAAAGCGGACTGTCCGCAAGCTTGATAAGCCCGATATCCCCCTGCGCGCCCACGGCGGCGTCAACGGCAATTACAGGCGAAAAGGGATGCGTTTCCTTTAAAAACGCGCGCACGTATTTAATTTCCTTTGCCGTAACGGGCGAAGAAAGCGTGCCGTAGATAAACGATTTCACGCCTTGCGTTTTATATTTAAGCATAGAACCCGAGACAGGCCCTACGCTATCCCCGATGGCAAGGTCGCTGCCGATGCAAACAACAACGGGCGGTTGATAAAAAAGCGCGTTTTCCTGCATAGCTTTTTCTGCGTCGGAAACGGCGGGTTTTGCGATTGATTGCGTACCTGCCTCGTCCGTTTGCTTATTTTTCCAAGCTTTTTGCTTGGCGGTAAGCTTTCGTTCTATACAGGAAGAAAGCAGGGCTTGTAAGGCGATAGACATACCGTCTGCGGCGAAACGGTTGAAAACGTGAAAAGCGTATTCCATAAAAACTCCCGATACAAAGTATATAGCAAAGTATAGCCAAAAAACAAAAAATCAAACAATAAAAAAGAAAAACAAAAAAGAAAAATAAAAAAGAGGGTTGATTAAAAGCGAAAAATATGCTATAATATAAAGGATAAACGCGCAAGGAGAAAACTATGTTAAACGGATTAAACGTAACGACGGCGGCGATCATAGCAGATGCAGCGGTTTTGTGTGTAATTGCTATTTATGCCATAAAATCGTGGAAAAAAGGGTTTGTCAACTGCTTATTTTCTTTCGTTTCGGGAATAGCGGCGCTGTTTTTGGCGATTATCCTAGCCGCGCCGATGATGAAAGCGACAAGCGGTTGGTTTGGGTTACAAGAAACCATCACAAACCCGATTGTCAACATGCTTTCAAAAATGGCAGGCTTCAACGTTGACGTTTCGTCCGCGTCTTTGGAATTGCTAATGGAAGGAAAAGCGTTGCCTGCGTTTATCAAAAACGCGGTCATTTCCGTGGGCGTGGAAGGCGTCCCGCAAGGCACAACGCTTGCTATGATTGTAGGCGGAAAAATCGGTGAGTTTGCTACGACACTTGTCAGCTTTGCGCTTATGTATTTGATTTTAAAAATCGGTATTAAAATCATTCAACGCGTACTTGGCGGTGTGATTCCTTCGCTGCCCGTAATCGGGAAAGTGGACGGCTGGCTGGGGCTTTTGCTTGGTTTGGTGGAAGGGTTCTTGCTTGTCAGCGTAGTGGTTGCGGTGTTTGCGATTTTGCCTTTTGGTTCTACGGCGCAATTTTTCGAGCAAAGTTTGCTGTTAAAATGGCTTTACAACAAAAATATAGTACACGTAATTTTTAGCTGGTTCTTATCGTAACTGCAAGTAAAAAAATATCCCCGTTTTGTATAAAGCAAAACGGGTTTTTTTATGTAATTTTCAGTCATCCACAAACAAAAAAACGTTGTGGAAAACAAAAGAGTTTTACAGCGCCGAGATTGTGGAGAAATATGCTTATAAAAAAACACAACGGACAAAATTCGACAAGAAACACCAAAAAATGTGCATAAATAAGGGTTATACACACAAGAAAAATTAGAAATGTGGATAACCACCCCCCTTTTCATAAAGATAAAACAAGCGAAAAATGTTATACACAACGGAAAATAAAGGGAAAGAGCGCAAAAAGCTGTGGATAACTTTGCAAAATGCGTAAAAACGCAAGATAAAAAACCGGCAAAAACACTGTGGATAACGTAGATATGCGCCTAAAAAAAGCGGAAAAATGAATAAAAATTACATAGAAAAAGAGAAAATTGTCCACAAACAAATGTTTTTTATCAAAAAAGGGCAAAGTTATCCACAATCAAATGCGCGGATAAGGCAAAGCATAAACGCATACGCTGCGCCTTTCAGCGCAAAGAAATAAAGCGTATGGACGCGTCCAACCGCGCCGATTGCAGGGCGGTTTCTTTATATTTTTTGTAGTCTTTTTTGCGATATTTTTGCAAACTTTCTTGTATGCCGAATAAATCGCAACCGCACGTTTTACACTTTTCAAAAGCTGTTTGTAATTGCGCGGAAAGCGAACGCTCGGCGGCATAAAACGCGCCGTTTGGAGTATCGCCTGCATCCTTAGTTTGTTCTAAGGGTAACGATTTGGAATAATCGAGCATACCTGCCGTTAGTTGAATGGTTAGCTGTAAAGTTGCCAAGCCGTTTTGCCCTACGCGCAATTTTCGTTTCACCGCGTTATTTTTGATGTTGAGCGTACACGCCGCGTCGTCGATTTGCACGGAATATGCCGCAAGCTTCAAATGCGCGCGCACGGCGTTTACGGCAAACGTTTCTTCCTTTGAAAGCGTGCCTACGCGTTTTCCGCGCACAAATAACGCCGTTTCACTTGCGCTGAACACGGGCTTGTCCTTTTCCTGCTCGCTTTGACTGTCCTGTCCGCTGCTTTGTCCGCCCTGCTCTCCGCCTGACGAACTCGATGAACCCGATGAACCTTGCGACGAGCCGCTTGCACTGCCCGAACTGCCTGAGCCTGTTTCACCGCCGATTTGTTCTTGTTGCGGCTGTGTTTTCAAAACGGGCAAAAATGACGACTGACTGTCGCTGAAATATCCGATAGAAAAGGTGCGTAGGGTAGCAGGCAATACCAAGCCCACGCGTTCGGCGTGCGAGGAAAGCACTTTTTCCATAGCAAGCGCCCCCGAAGAATCGACGAGTGCGGCTACGTTTAGAAGCTCTTTTGCAGTGGTGTCGCAGGTGGCGATGAGGCAGTTGTCGGACAAATACTCGTCCAACAGGAAAAAATCCAGCGCGTCAAACACGTCCGTTTGCACGGTTTTCTCGCCGAGTAAAATCAAGCGGCAAAAAACCAGCTTGGGATACCAGCCTGTTTTGGCGTTAATTTCTTCAAAAGCGTCAGCAACCGTTTTACCGCGGCTGACGATTTGCACTGTTTGCGACGACGGGCCTTGCTTGCTGGGTTTGGGGATCGCGATTTGCGACGTGACGATAAACGTATCGTCCTGCTTGTCCACGCCCACCGCCATTACGATCGCCGTTTTTTGCACGTCGATCATGCCAAAATCCCCTGAAAAGAAGAGAAAAGACAACAGCGCCAAAATCAACGCATAGTAGCGTACGGTGTTTCGTTGATGTGCGTTTTTTAAACTTTTAAACATGCGCTTTCTCCTTTTTCGTTGTTTTTATCGGCGTAGCCGCATTGTCCGTATCGTCCTCATGCGCTTTGTTGTTCCCGCCAAGGAAAAACAAAGCTAAGCTCGACGGTAAAATATTGCCAAGCAGCGTGTAGAATATAAACCCGTACCGCCCGAAAAAGCTGTAAATGGAGTTGTAATATTTATTGCAAAAGAGTACGAAGAAAAATGCGCCGACGTTGATGGCAAGCGAGATAAGCGTTTTATGCTTGATAGGCAGTAAACGCGCGGAAAAGTTGGACGCGTACTGTAAGGGAGTTGCGACGTAAACGAACAGCACCGCACATAAAAGATATACAAAAATCAAATCAATACGCCCAACTACCGCAAGCGGAGGGAAGTATTGCGCGATTTTCGCAAAGGCGTAATGCACGCGCGGCGCAACGGAAGAAAACAAGCCGTAAAAGATTGCTAAAAACAGCAAACTACAAAGCGCGCCCACGCCGTAGCCGATGGAAATTTTTTTCGCATCGCCCTTTTGATAGGACATATTTCCAAGCAAAGGCAACAACAAAGCAACGTCGGCGAAATGGGGTGCTGTGTACTTAATCGCGTACATGGTATCCCCAAATTTGCGTTCAAACAATGGTAACAACGACGTTACGTCCGCTTCAAACACAGACATGATTATCAAAACCGCGAACGGGATTACGAATAAAAACAAAGATAAATCCCCAAATCTACCCAGCGTTTTCACACCGCGCATACATAAAAACGCGGACAAAAAGAAGAAAAACGCAAAGGCAAAGGACGTGGGAGAAGTGTCGTAAAACACGGCATAGACGAACTTTTCCAAATCCAAAAGAGGCAGGACGGCAACGAATAAAAAAAAGAGCGCATAAACGGAATAAAACAGGTAAATACCTTTACCGAGCCGTTCTTCCAAGCGCGCAAATAAGGGTTTGTCTGAGCGAGAAACGGTGTATAAAACCCCAAAAAGAACGGCAAATTGCGACAAAAACTGCAAAAAAGCAGGCAGTAACAAATCCCCGCCCGCAAACTGCGCAAGCAGGGACGGAAGCTCCAACATTTTATAAATCGGCAATACGAACGCGGCAAAAAGCGCAATTTGTCTGCCGTAAATATGCGAATTTTGCGGCGGGTTTAGCAAAGTGTTCATAGAAAAATCTCCTTAACAAATACAAGGTTATTCATCGTCCACGCGCAGGCGCGTTTTGTTTTTTGAACGTAATATTTGGGGACGTTTGGTTAAATTTTGCATATTCGTTTTAACGATTGTGTCGCGCAAATCCCTATGGATAAGCGGCGAAAAAGGTGCTAAAATAGGCGTACCGAAACTGTCGGCGGAAACGAGATATAAAAGTAAAAACACGGTGCAAACTACGATACCAAACGGCCCGATGGCGCCTGCGACCAGCAGGAAAACCCAGCGTAAAATAGAGCCGGTTTCTACGAAATTTGGCACGGTGTATAAACAAATCCCCGAAAGCGCGACGATGATAATGGCGGGCGTGGATAAAAACCCAGCCGATACTGCCGTTTCGCCTAATACCAGTGCGCCGACAACGGACAGCGACATGCCTACGTATTTGGGCATACGGATACTCGCTTCCTTTAAAATTTCCAGCAAAAACAGCACTACGAACATTTCCATGGCAGGCGATAACGGCAATTCCCGCACGCTGCTGGCGATAGAGAGCATTAAGCCCAGCGGTAAAAGCTGCATTTTAAAAAGCTGAGCAGACACGTAAAAGGCAGGCGATAAAATGGCGACGAGCAGCGCAAACAAACGCAAAAAACGAAAAATGGTTGCCATAAACGGCGACACGAAATAATCTTCGCTGCTTTGAAAATCTTCCGTCAAAAGATAGGGAAACGTGAGTGCAATCGGCGAGCCGTCCACCAAAATTCCTACCCGACCTTCTGCGATTTTCGCCGTGAACACGTCGGGCTTTTCCGTAGTGCCGACAGCGCGAAACACGGAATGTTTTCTTGGTGACAACAAAGCGGCGATATACGAAGAATCGGGCACGTTATCGATATTTAAAGTCTGTATTTTTTGCAAAAGTTCGTCTTTTAGCTTGTTGTCGCTTGTGCCTTCCAGCCAACACACGCTCACCGCGGTATTCGACTGCTTGCCGACGCGGAGCGTTTGAAAACGGAGCGCAGGTGTTTTTAAGCGTTTTCTAACAAGCGCCATATTTGTTTTTATATCTTCGATAAATCCTTCGCGCGGGCCTTTTACCGCAACGTCCGTAGGTGGTTCGGCAACGGCGCGCACAGGGATAAGCTTTGCCCCGACAATAAAGTATACGGAGATTCCGTCTACCATTAAAAGTGTATTGCCGTCCAAAACTTCCTGCACAGCGTCTTCCAGTTTTTCTTTGGTTTTCAGTTCGGGAAACTGCGCTGTTTGCAGCACGGAATTTTGCTTATTTTCTTGCGTATTCTCGTACCTGTCCCCGTCCTTTTGTGCCTTTTCGGTGCTTTTTCCTGCTGTTTTTAATAAATAGGCATAAGAAAAAGGACGGGCAATCAGCTCGCCCAGCACTTGCTTATTTACCAAACCGTCGGCATACACAAGCGCACAGGATACGCCGTCCAAAGTGGAGAAATCGTAGGTTAAAACGTCCTCGGACGGCAAAGCTTTTTTGATGGATTGTAAGTTTTTTTCTAAATTGTTTTGCAAAGTATTCACAACCAAAGTATGTTAAATTACGGGAAAACTATCCGCTTTCTATTGACTTTTTTCCGCGCGCGTGGTACACTTAATAGGAAGAATTTGGCAAGGAGAACCGCAAGGTGGAAAACACGATTACGCTGGAAGAAAACGAAGTGCTGGACGATATGATGTTGGACGGGTTGCAAATTGTGCAAAACACGACCTTGTACCGCTTTACGTCCGATTCGGTGTTGCTTTCCAAATTTGCCCAAGCGAAAAATGGTGATAAAGTAGCCGATTTTTGTGCAGGCAGCGGGATTGTGGCGTTCCATTTCCACGCGCTCAATCGCCATGAAAAGAAAAATTTAACGTATACGCTTTTTGAATTGCAGGAAGAATTGTCCGCGCTTTCTAAAAAGACGGCGATATATAACGGCTTTACGGAATTTTCTTTCGAGCAAGGTGCTTTGCAGGAAACGAGCAAAAAATACAACGAATGCTTTTCACTGGTGCTGTGTAATCCCCCGTATGAAAACGGCGGAATAGAAAACGACGATTATAAAAAAGCCATATGCCGAAAGGAAATCACGATTACCTTAAAGGATATTACGCAGGCAGCTGCGCGCGTATTAAAGTTTGGCGGACGCTTTTGTCTTTTGCATCGGGCGGATAGGCTGGCGGAAGTGTGCTACACCTTAAAACAACACAATATTGAAGTGAAGAAAATGCAATTTGTGGGGGGCAGGGTTGCGTCGAAACCGTATTTAGTGATGGTAGAGGGTGTAAAAGGCGGTAAACCTAACTGCCAAATTTTGCCCACGATTTACAACGTAAAGGAGCAAGAAAAATGATTAGTTTTGTGGCTACGCCCATAGGAAACTTAAAAGATATCACGCTTAGAGCATTGGAAACGCTGAAAGAAGCGGACGTAATTTTTTGCGAAGATACGCGCCACACCTTAAAATTGTTGAATGCTTATGAAATTAAAAAGCCTTTGCAGGCGTGCCATAAATTTAACGAAACGCAGGCGGCGCAAAAAATTTTGGAAGCGTCAAGACGCGGTGAAAAGGTGGCGGTGGTTTCCGACGCAGGCACGCCCGTTGTTTCCGATCCCGGCAATAAAGTATGCCAAATTTTACGCGAAGCAGGCGAGCCGTACACGCTTATTCCGGGGGCAAGCGCGTTTGTGGCGGCACTCGTGCTTTCGTCGCTGAATGCGGACAGATTTGCGTTTATCGGGTTTTTGCCTGACAAGGCAAGCGAGAAAAAAGCGGTTTTAGAAAAGTATAAAGATTTGGATATAACGCTCACCTTCCACAGCGCGCCCCAAGACGTGGATAAGGACATCAAGGCGATGGCGGAAGTTTTTGGCAATCGCAAAGCGGCGGCAGTGCGCGAAATTACCAAACTGCACGAAGAAACGCAAATTTTTAACCTGCAAGACGGCTTGGAAGGGGAAAAGCGCGGCGAATACGTGCTGGTAGTCGAAGGTGCAACAAAAAAGCAAAACCCGTTAAACGAACTGACGGAAAAACAGCATATTTTACATTATATCAACCAAGGCTTGGATAAAAAGGAAGCGTTGAAACGCGCGGCGAAAGACCGCGGTGTGACGAAATCCGCGTTGTACCCTTTTGCTATCGATTTATAATCGCGGACATAGAACGGCGCAAAAAGCCATATACTCTTTTAAGGAGCAAAATCATGTACGGATATTATATATTTTTTATGATACTCATTGTTATCGTCGGGGGTTGGTCGTATTCGGCGAGTGCGAAAGTGCAACGCACGTTTCAAGCGCAAATGCAAATCGGTACGCGTTCGCATATGACGGGCTATGATACCGCAGTGCGGTTGTTGCGAGCCGGCGGTGTGACGGATATTTCCGTAAACCGCGTGAAAGGCACGCTTACTGACCATTACCACCCCACAAAAAAGCAAGTCAATTTATCGGAGAGTGTGTACGCGAACGATTCGATAGCCGCCGTGGCGGTAGCCGCGCATGAAATCGGGCACGTAATGCAAAAAAAGAACGGCTACACGCCCTATAAAGTGCGTTCGTGGTTGGTACCGATTACGAATATCGGCTCACGTTTGGCGTTACCGCTTGTGCTTGTCGGTTTGATTTTGGATATAGCGGTGGGGTTTTCGCAGGAACAAACGCTTGGGTATATGCTCGCGCTTGCGGGTGTGGCGCTGTATGGGCTGTCGACGGTGTTTGCGTTGGCGACTTTGCCTGTGGAATATAATGCAAGCCGCAGAGCCAAGAAAATGCTGTTAGAACAAGGTATCATCACCGAGCAGGAATTGCCGTATGCGGACGCTATGTTAGACGCGGCGGCAAAAACGTACGTAGCGGCGCTTGCTACATCGCTCGTATATTTCCTGCGATTTGCGATTTGGGTTTTGATGATTTTCGGCAACCGTTCGCGCCGTGATTGATACAAAGGAAAACGCTATGCAAAAGTTGATAGACAGTATAAAATTTCAAGACAAGGGCAGCGTGCAAATGATAGCGCATCGCGGACTTTCGGGTTTGGAAACGGAAAACACCTGCGCGGCGTTTGTGGCGGCAGGCGTGAAAAGTTATTATGGGATAGAAACGGACGTGCACGTAACCAAGGATAAGCAGTTTATTTGCGTACACGACGACGATTTACAGCGCGTTGCGGCTTTGCCTTGGATTATCGAAGAAACAGACTTTTCCGTGTTGCGAAAAGTGCGCTTAAAGGATAAAAACGGGTTGCAAAGGGAAGATTTGTGTTTGCCTAGCTTAGAGGAATATTTTTCCATCTGCAAACGCTATCAAAAGAAAGCGGTTTTAGAGCTGAAAAACCCGATGGATAAGGACATGGTATGGGCGATTGCAGAAAAAGCAGTGCATATGGGCGTGTTTGAAAACGTAATTTTTATCTCATTCGACGCGCAAAATTTACTGTATTTGCGTGAAAAATATCCTACCGCAACCGCGCAGTTTTTAACGGAAACGGCAACGGATAGCGAAATTGCGTTTATGATAGAAAACAAGCTGGACGCCGACCTTTGGGACGAATGCGTTACCAAAGAA